>JAFSSV010000044.1 GCA_017450825.1 Synergistaceae bacterium | reverse complement strand
GGCCTTGATAAATTCTTCAAGGTTTTTATATTTCTTGGGGTTGACGTAGAGCTGCTGGGCCGGGTCTTTTGCAAACGTAGGGCCAAGGGTGAAAGCCGTGTAATTATAATCAGTAATGCCGGCAACGTTGGCAACGTTCACGAGGTTGTGACCATAAAGGAACGTATGACCATCGGGGGCTGCGCTGCGTACTTGGTCAGCGGCGATTGATCCTGCTGCTCCGTTTGCATTGACGACGATAAAGTCAACGCCGGAAAGTTCCTTTGCATACTGTGCAAAGACACGGGCGCTGAGGTCTGTGTTTCCGCCTGCACCGGCCGGAACGATAATTGATACGGTGGTTGTGGGTTTCCATTCGGCGAACGCGCAAGAGGCTGCAACAAGGACGACAAGTAATGCTAATAAAGCTTTCTTCATGATAAGAATTACAACTCCTTTGAAATTTTTTTATTTTTTAATCCGCAAAAATTATTTCCTGCGGATTAATTCCCTTGTTTAATTTGTACCAGTTTTGAGTCCTAAGCTTGATATTCTCGCAGATGTTTCCGAAGAAGTAGGCGTAATCATCAGCGTGATAACCTTCAGGCCCGAACGCAGCCGCGAACGTCGGCATAAGTTTAATGTCGCCCGCCCGGCAGACCACAACTCCGCGTTCCGTATCGAGCTGAGCTTCAATCGGGCTGGGATAGAGCAAGTTTTCTTTGGTAAATTTTTCGTCTGGAGAATACATCAAGCCGCTGGAGATCTTAGCGAAGCTTCCAAGATTTTCGCTGGCCGGTGCCGGTGTTTCGTCACGTTTCCAGTTCATAGGGTTAATGCTTATTGCTCCGTCAAGGACAACAAGATTTTTTGCGTTTTTGTTTGCTGGGCCTTCGGTGTTCCAAGAAATTACTACGCCTGTATCCCCTGAGCCGGCCGCAAATTTCCAATGAGGATTCTTTTTCAAGTCTTCCTTAGTGACTGAATAGCCTACGACATACGCGGCTACCATACGCGAATAATATTCCGGGTGAAGCTTCATGTAATCACTTAAAATTATTTTTGAAAGCAGCGAGCCTTGAGAATGTCCCGCAAGAATAAAAGGTCTTCCTCCGTTGAGATTTTCAAAATAATAATCCAGCGCGGCACAAGCGTCTTGAAACTGGCGGCCTTTTTCAAATTCTTCCATTTCGGCCGGTGTCTTCTCAACAAAATTTCTTAAATGACTCTGGCTATAGAACGGAATAAAACAATTCGTGGTCTTCAGAAACGGTGAAGCATTATTAAAAGTATAAAGCGCTACGCCCTTTCTCATAGACTCATTGTCATACGAAACTATATCTGGAAGCTTGGTATCTTCTGCTCCGGTCGTACTAAAAAAAATTGTGTCAACGCTGGCATTAATCGCCGGGAATCCGTCAAGCCAGTTCGAGGCTAGTGAATAATCCGGCACTTCAGCAAAAGCTGCTCCTGGCACGAGCAAGCTTGCAAATAAAATCATGCCGGTTAAAATTTTAAAAGACTTACTCATAATCAATTCTTTCGATCTTAAAAATTACGGGACGTGTTCCATCAGAGCAGCATGTAATCATAACGTTCTCGTCTTTCATCCAGCCCTTCATGATAGAACCGCCCTGTAAACCCGTGTAAATATAACGCGAAAAAGCGTCCCATGCCTCTGAACAATGCGGGAGCTTAGGGCCTCCCGCTACTGTGTCAGGATCAGCTTGAGTCTTAACAAGTGTGTCAAGCCCCATGTGCCAGAAGTGATCTTTGTCGCCGTCGCGTTCAAAAATAAATTCATCTCCAACGTTATAGCAAGGGCAAGGGCCAGAGTCAGGAACGGCGCAAAACTTTTCCTTAAGTTCTGGAAAAAGTTTTTTGTCTATTACAGTGAGTTTAACTTTATGTTTCATGCTGCTGCTTTCTTCTCGGCGCGGGCGGCTTTAAATTCTTTGTACATTGCCCATAAAATTACACAAACAGCAATCGCAAAGAAGCCCGTGAAAATCGGTCGGCTGAAAAATGCTCCGAAGGTCTTGAATCTCATAAGGCCGCGGCGCAAATATTCTTCGGTCATTCTTCCGATTAAGAAGCACAAAACAAACGGTGTCGTCGGTAATTTAAATTTATGATATAGATAGCCAATTACCCCGAAGACTACGATTGACTGCACATCAAAAATTCTGTTGTTAGTCGCGTAAGCTCCTACGGCACAGAGTACAAGTATCAAAGGCAATAATACATGCTTCGGAACTTTCAAGACCTGAACGAAGGCTTTTATACAAGTCCATTCGACTATCAGCATTATCAAAGCGCAGACCATGCAGGCCGCAAAAATTCCGTAAACTACATCGGCATTCTTAACGAAGAGCAACGGCCCCGCGCTAAGTCCGTGAATTAAAAATCCTCCGAGCATCATAGCCGTGACTCCGTCGCCGGGGATTCCCAAAACTAACAACGGGATCAAAGCTCCGCCGATTGTCGCGTTGTTCGCGCATTCAGTCGCTACGATTCCTTCAGGCTCGCCCTGTCCAAAAGTTTCCGGGTGCTTGGACATGTTCTTCGCCGTAACGTAAGATAACATTCCCGAAGTTGAACCGCCAATGCCCGGCAAAATTCCAATGCCCGTTCCAATTAACGCGGCGCGGATAGCTCCGGGAATCCATTTAAAGAATTCTGCAAGGCTGAAGCCGAAGCCCCAAACTTTTTTAACCGGGACTGCCTTAATTCCCTGTCCAATAGTTTCAGCGCTCACTAGAATATCAGCGACAGCGAAAATTCCTATCAAAGTTGTAAGTGTGTTAAAGCCTCCGCGCATTTCAGGAATTCCAAAAGTAAATCTTGCTGTACCGTCAATCGGAGCAAGTCCGACAAGCGCGAATAGAAGTCCTAACATTCCGGCCAAGAGTCCCTTGACCATATTTCCGGAGGATAATACAGCAACCATTGTTAAAGCGAAGAAGCAAATTCCGAAGTTGTCGGGCGCAGCGAACTGCAAAGCTATATCCGCCAACATAGGCGCAAAGAAAGTCAAGATTATAAATGAGAAGATAGATCCTAAGAATGAGAAGACTATGCCGACTCCAAGGGCTTTCATGGCTTCGCCTTTCTGGGCCATTGGATAGCCGTCGAAGGTCGTAGCGATTGAAGAGGCTGTGCCGGGCATGTTCAATAAAATTGCAGAGATAAGACCGCCCGAAATTCCGCCGATATAAACTGCTACAAGTACATTCATTCCAAGCGAAGACCCCATTGAGAACGTAAGAGGCAGCATCAAGGCAACAGCCATTGAGGCGCTTAGGCCGGGGATTGATCCAAAAATAATTCCGATTGCTACACCGGCTATCATTAAGAATAAAGAAGTCGGCTCACAGACTCGAAGCGTCGCCGCTCCTAATTGTGCTAAAGCTCCCATGATTTTTTTAACCTCCTTCTTTAAGATTTACAAGCTGAAGATTCCAGCCGGTAATACGATTTTGAAACCGTATCTAAACAGGAAGAAGACAACGAACACGAAAATAATATCAATCAGTGCATAGATCAAAATATTTTTCGCGCTTCGTCTGTCGTTCGGAGCAAGCACCACGATTTGAAGGAATAAATATCCAAGCGTTGAAAGAATAAAGCCCACCGGCGCAAGAATATTAACGTAAATCACAACGAGCACCAACGAAGCCAGCACTCGTTTATAATCTGAAGTGTCTGCGGGCATTGCCTCCGCCTTAGCTGCATTAGCCTTGAAATTTTTGAGGGCGCTTATTAAAAGCATGACGGCCAAAAATAAAATCAGTATGCCAATTACCATAGGCATGAAGTCGGGGCCGATTTTCATGACGCGTGACTTTGGGAGCTGCTGTGCTAAATAAATCGTTACAGCTCCGAGGGCCGCATAGAAAATTCCGGTTACTATGTCCCCGTATTTTCTAAAGAACAAGATTACAGCACTTCCTTCCTGAAAATAAAAAATTTAAAATTGAATTGAAATTTAAAAGAGAAAAAATCTGAAAAATTATATTGTCTAGAATTATAACGCATTTTTTCTCTCACGCTAGAGCGTAAAATATGCTAAGATTTTCAAGCTCAAGTTAATTTTATTTTTTATTTTTGTTTCAAAAATTTTTAAGAGGAGAAAAAATTCATGAACAAAATCATAACCATAGGCCGGGAGTTCGGCTCAGGGGGACGAGAGTTCGGAAGGAAGCTCGCCGAAGTTTTAAACTTCCCTTATTATGATCGTGAGATAATCTCCGAGATCGCTAAGAGAACTTCCCTTTCTGAAAAATATGTTCAGAATATCGCCGAGCATAAACCGCTGATTCCCTTTCCGATTCATACCGGGCAAACCTTTTGGACAGTCGTTCCGGATTACGGACAGACCGTCCACGCGGAACAGCACAATATTATTCGTGAGGTTGCGGCGAAGTCTGACTGTGTTATCGTTGGACGGGGAGCAGATTATATTTTGCGTGAGCTTAACCCCTTCAGAATTTTTATTTATTCTGAAATGTCATGCAAAATTAAACGCTGTAAGAACAATGCCGGCAAAGATTACGAAAAAGGCGCTGAACTAACCGAGAAGGAACTCACAAAACGCATAGAGCAGATCAATAAAGCCCGAAGAGAATACTACGAGTTCTATACCGGACAGAAATGGGGAGATAAAAATAATTATGACTTGTGCATAAACACAAGCTATATTGACCCGGGTAACATGGCCGAAGCGATTAAGGCCTTAATAATATAAATTGGCAAGGAGGAAAAATCATGCACAACTATCTTGACGTCCTCGCTAAAATCGAGGAGACAGGCGCAAAGGCCTGGCTTGTTGGTGACACCGTGCGAATGCTCCTGATGGGAGTACAGCCCGAAGTTATTACGCTGGCTATAGACTCGGATGATATGTACAGCGTAGCGATGGCACTCGGCACGGGAGACGTAGACTCTCGCGGAATCTATCCGGCATTGAGGGGCGAACTGCTTGGCGTAAACTTCAGGGCCTTTAGTTTAAGAGGTGCTACGATCGAAGATGACTTAGCACAAAGAGATTTAAGCATAGAGGCAATCGCTTTACGCAGCGACGGCGGAATAGTTGATCCGTTCGGCGGGCGCTTTGATATTCGTAACAAAGTAATAAGACTCACCGGCGACAACGTAGATTTAATTAACTCCGACCCGCTAAGAATTCTAAGAATGCTGCGCTTCGCGGCTGAATTTGAAATGGATATTTTCTGGAAGACTGCCAGCGACGTTCGTTCGTTCTTAGAAGAACATGCCGACCACATGAGAGATATTCCTATGGAACGCTGGGGCCGTGAGCTTATGAAAGGCTTGGTACGAAGGCCATACAGGTTTATGAGAATGTGTGACTCGTTCAGAATAATTCCTTTCTTTTTAAATGAACTCGAAGATATGAAGAAAAATCACAGGGAGATTTTTGATCATACTTTGAAAGTTCTCGAAGTCATTGAGAAACGACTCGATACTAATAAGATTATGCAGAGTGACGCGTTCGTCTTGGCCGGATTGTTTAATAACATTGGGCTTGATTCTATTGAAGCTAAAGACCGTACGAAATATACGGACAGGCTTATCAGCGACTGCATGACCCGCTGGAATATCGCCAGCGAAACGATTGAAGAAGTTATCGCGATAATGCACATGTACCCAAAATATTATGAGCCTATAAGCGAGCCGCGATTCTGTAAAGGAGTCTTAGAACATTCAGAAGAAGCCGTAGAAGTAGCGCTTGAATTTGCAAAGTGTGTAGCCGAAGCTCAAGGCAAGACAGAACAGTACAGCGATGTTTTTGAAAGCAACACTTGGAATTTAAGACAAGTCTTGCGGAGATTCGCTAACGTTCGACTCCAGACCGAGGGCGCGCCGCGTTACATGACCGGCCGTGAGATTATGAACTTGTTACAGCTCAAACCGGGCAAGCGAGTCGGCGAACTCTTAGACGGACTCGATTTCGCCGTAGGCACTGGCATTGTAAACAGCAGAGCAAAGGCCGAAGAATGGCTGAAAGCACAATAGCAGCTATCTCAACGGCGTTGGGCGAAGGAGGCATCGCTGTCGTAAGAGTCTCCGGGCCTGACGCCGTTTCTATTTCTACAAAAATTTTAAAGCGCAAAGATTTTCCCGTCGTCGGCAAGTTATATTTAACAAGCTTGATAAATCCTCAAGGCGTTACGCTTGACAGAGTCCTAGCCGTAAATTTCAAAGCCCCTCATTCTTATACGGGCGAAGAAATTTTTGAGATCCATACTCACGGAGGAATCTTTGTCGCTCGTACATGCCTTGAACTTTTATTGCAGAACGGAGCGACGCTTGCCGGGCCGGGAGAATTTACTCGAAGAGCTTTCACTAACGGCCGGATTAATTTATCTCAAGCTGAAGGAGTCCTCGGCATAATAAAAGCCCGAAGCCTCGAAGCCTTAAAAGCAAGCGCAAGGACTCTTACCGGAGATCTTTCACGAAGCATTCAAGAAATTCATGACGAGATTTTAAATTTACAGGCCAGCATAGAAATTAATTTAGACTTCCCCGAAGGAGAAATTTTTGATGCGGGCTTTGATTCATTAGAAGAGATAAAAAAAATTATCGCCGCGCTTGAAAAAATTTTATCCCGATGTGAGACCGGATTAATTTTAAATGAAGGAATTAATGTAATCTTGGCCGGCCGTCCTAACGTTGGCAAGTCTTCTTTACTTAACGCCCTAACCGAAAAAAATCGCGCTATAGTCACAGAAATTCCCGGAACTACCCGCGACATTATCAGCGACACAATTTTTATTAACGGCTTGCCGGTCAAGCTTTCAGATACAGCCGGCTTGCGTTCAACTGAAAATATTATCGAAGCCGAAGGAGTCAAGCTTGCGCGACAGGCCCTCAAAGAAGGGGACTTATGTTTATTCGTTCTTGACTCGGCGCAGGAAATTTCCAGCGAAGAAATCCACGAGATAAATTTATTGGGAGATAAAGCGCTGATAGTTTTTAATAAATGCGATTTAAATTTATCAGCAAAGATTGACTCGCCGCTCGAAAAAATTTTTGTTTCTGCAAAGACAGGCCAAGGGCTCGAAGACTTGAAGGCCGCTATATATAACAAAGCAATCAAGACTCAAACTTCAGGCGAAGGACTCACGGCTTCGATAACTCAAATTGAAAATCTCAAAGAAAGTTTAACGTTAATTCGTGAGGCACAAAGGGCCTTGCTCAATGATACAGGCTCCGATGTTGCTGCTGATATGTTGAGCGTCGCAAGAGTAACGCTCTTGAACGTACTTGGCTCTAACGCCGGCGATGAATTATTGGATTACATGTTCGGGCGATTCTGTGTAGGAAAGTAACGCAAAAAACAAAATGGAAAATAAAAACAAAAATAATAACTCTTCAATTTTAATTATCGACGGGCACAGCATAGCCCACCGCGCTTACCATGCTTCACTGGCAACGAAAAAAAATTTTTCAGCTCCCGACGGAACTCCTACGGGCATGATTTTTATTTTTATGAACATGCTCTATAAAGTTCAAAAAGATTTAAGGCCCGACTTCACGATTATAATTTTTGACTCGGGCGGCAAAACTTTTCGTCACGAACTTCAGGAGGATTACAAAGCGACCCGCAAACCTTTAGACGAGGCGTTAAAAATTCAGCTCCCTATTTTGCAGGAGCTTTTAATTTTCAGCGGGCACAAAATAATTTCACGCCCCGGAGTCGAAGCTGATGATGTTGTCGCATCGCTGTCAAAGCTTGCACAGGCTCAAGGGCATGAAGTAATTATTCTCTCGTCCGATAAAGACCTTCTGCAAATCTTAGACACCGGAATAAAAATGCTCCGGCCTATTCAACGAGGAGTATCAGATCCGGAAATTTATAATATCGAAAATTTTAAAAGCGAATACGGCTTCATGCCTTCGTCAATGATTGACTACTTAGCTATGACCGGCGACACCGCTGATAACGTTCACGGCATTGAAGGCATAGGCGAGAAGACCGCGAAAAATTTATTGGCTCAATATCCAACGCTCGAAGAAATTTTTTCGTCAATAGAAAATTTAAAAACAGCCGTGAGAAAAAAATTAGAGGCTTGCGGTTTGGAACATGCGCTATGGATTCGCGACAATTTAATAAGGTTGAAAGATAATCTCTTTGACAACGAGAAAAATTTTATTGACGAGTGCCTTAGCCTTAAACCCGATAACGAAAAAGCTACAGCCCTTGCAAGCCGCTTGGCCCTTACAAGAGTACTTGAGCATTTAAAAATTCAAGACACCTTCATACCCGTTATAGTTGCTCCGGATTGTGACGAGATAGTTATAGATCTCAAAGCCGAGCTTAGAAAAAATCCGGCGCTGATTAATAAAAAAATTTTTGACTTGAAGAGCGCCTACTATATGCTCCACCCCGATAAAATGAAAAAAGGCTTTCAAGATTTTATCGCTCAAAAGAATCTTGAGGCTATGGCTGGCGAACTCAACGGGGAAATTTTAAATCATGAAAATCTTAACGATGTTATGAATCAAATCGACCTCCCTTTAATTCCAGTCTTAAATAAAATGGAAGACAGAGGAGTCCGACTCGATCCCGAAAAATTTTCCGTAACTCAAAACGAACTTCAAGAACAAATTTTTAATATCGAACAGAAAATTATTAACGACACCGGAATAAAAATTAATATCAATTCTCCTAAGCAAGTAGCTTCGCTCTTGTTTGAAAGGCTTGGCTTTGAACCCGAAGCAAAGACCAAGGGCAAGACTTCTTTTTCAACAGATGCGGGAGTCCTTGAGAAGCTTGCTAAATTGCCGAACGGAAAAATCCCCGGGCTTATTCTTGAACATCGTGAGCTTACGAAAATGTTATCGGGCTTCGTGATTCCTTTTCAGAAAGCAGCCGACAATGACGGGATAATTCATACAACTTTTGAACCTGCTTTCACCGGAACAGGAAGATTGAGCAGCAGAGATCCTAACCTTCAAAACATTCCGGCTTATGGACAATGGGCCGAAAAAATTAAAGCCGGGTTAGTTCCTGTTGACCCGAAAAAAATTTTTGTGGCCGCGGATTATTCTCAAATTGAATTGCGAGTCCTTGCTCACTTGAGCGGCGAAGAAAAATTAATTGAAGCTTTCAAAAATCAAAGAGATATTCATACTGAAACGGCCTCATGGGTCTTCGGAACTTCTCCTGAATTCGTCACGCCCGAACTGCGGCGCGCGGCCAAGATGATTAATTTTGGTTTGCTCTACGGCATGAGTTCATTCGGACTCGCTGAACGCCTCGGAGTCGACCGCAAAGAAGCCGGCGAAATTATGAAAAAATATTTTGAAGCCTTGCCGGGGATTCAAAATTTCCTAGAGAAAATTATTCGCGAGGCAAAGCAGCGCGGCTATTCAAAGACTCTTGCCGGAAGGATAAGGCCCGTTAAAGAAATTCCAGCAATCGGCCAAGCATTAGACAGGGCATTGATAAATTCTCCGATACAGGGAACAGCCGCCGATATTGCCCGGCGGGCTATGATTAATTTTGAGGCGCAAGCCCCTGGAAAATTATTTTTACAAGTTCATGACTCTTTAGTCTGCGAATGTCACGAGGACGAAGCCGATGAGATCGCCCGAACTCTAGAAGAAATTATGAGGGCCTCCGGCGGTGAGATCGAACACTTGGAAGTAAAGATTAAAAAAGGAAAATTTTTAAGCAATGTATAATGTGCTAAAATCTAATTCGTAAGAAATACTTAGACCAAAATTTTAAGATTCAAGAGAGAAGGTTTTAATTTATCATGATGGATTTTCTGCGAAAGCAAATGAAATGGGTTATGGCTATTATCGTCGTTGCCTTCCTGCTGTCTACATTCTTAATGTACGAAGGAACAGGCACGAGGCGCACTCCAACGCGCAACGCTGACGGCACTATGAGCGATTACGAAGTCGCGCAGATCAACGGCCGCTCGTTAATGCGTTCGGAGCTTGAGCAAAGACTTAGAAGCTATCTTAGCAATTACAGCTCAAGAAATATTGAGTCGCTTGATATGCCCGCAATTTACAAAACAGTTTTAGATAACGCAATCCTTGAGTCACAGCTTGATAAAGAAGTCGAAGCTAACGGCATAAAAATTTCTGACGCTCAAGCCGAGCAGGCTATGAAAGCTTATGCCGATACATATTTCCCGACACGCGAAACATTTTATCAAGCCCTTGAACAGTCAGGAATCAGACCAGACGATTATAAAAAGAGCCTTGCCCGTCAAATAGCTATAGATCAGCTCATGAATATGGCCGTAGGAGAAATCGAAATCAGCGAAGATAAAGCCTTAGAATTTTATGACACGATGAAAAATATCGTCTACAGTAAACCCGAAGGCTTTATGATTCATTTGGCCAATTTCGATACAAGTGCAGACGCTGAAAATTTCAGAACGCGACTCGTCAACGGAGAAAGCTGGGACATAATAGCCTCAAGCGATCTTTCTGCTTCAGTTGATATTACAAGAGAGCCAGTGTTCTTGCCTGCAAACGCATTCGCTACGGGAACATTCAGCGCATTGGCTTCGCTTGATCTTGAAAAGCCGAGCGAAGTATTCACGCTTTCAAGTTCTGATTTCGGCGTAGCAATGAAAACCAGTCATGTTGACGCAAGCGTAAGCCCTTATGACGAAGTAAGCAGCGATATTCGTACAGTCTTAACTCAACAGGAAGAGCGGACAAGACTCTCAAACTATCAAGAGTCTTTGCTTGCCAAAGCCAATGTAGTTATTAATGACAAAGAATTATTCGCAAGCCCGGAACCTGAAAGCAAAGATACAGCGCCGGAGTTTGTAATCGAAGATATTACAGAAGTAAGCGCCGAACCCGAAGTTAAATCCGAAGAGGTTAAGCCGGAAGTTAAAGAGGAAGTTAAAGCCGAGGAGCCTGTGAGCGCCGAACCGACTCCTGAAGTCAAAGAATCTGAAGAGGTCAAAGCTGAAGAGCCTGTGAGCGCAGAGCCGACACCTGAAGTCAAAGAGCCTGAAGAAGTCAAGACCGAAGAGCCTGTGAGTGCAGAGCCGACTCCAGAGGTCAAAGAACCCGAAGAAATTAAAGCAGCCGTAGAAAAAATCGAAGAGGCTGTAAAATCTATCGACCTTCCAGCTGTAACAGAATAAAAAAAATTTTTTTAGGAATATTTTTTTGAAAAGAGTCTCCGAGTCTAAACCCGGGGACTCTTTTTTGATTGTAAGGCTTGAAGATTTTGAAATGTTATAATGCCTCAATAATTTAACAGGAAGTGATTTTTTACATGACTGCACCACAACGCAAGGATATTCATAAAATTTTAATCATTGGCTCTGGGCCGATCGTGATTGGTCAAGCTTGTGAGTTCGATTACTCGGGAACGCAAGCCTGCAAAGCCCTTCGCGCCCTTGGCTATGAAATTGTTCTCGTAAACTCTAACCCCGCTACAATCATGACCGACCCCGAAATGGCGGATATAACTTATATAGAACCTCTTAACCCCGAACGCCTCGAAGCTGTTATCGCCCGTGAAAGGCCGGACGCTTTGCTCCCTAACCTTGGCGGTCAATCCGGCTTGAATTTATGCGCCGAACTTCACAAGGCTGGAATCTTAAAAAAATATAACGTCAAAGTCATAGGAGTCCAAGCTGATGCAATCGAACGCGGCGAAGACAGAGTCGAATTCAAGAAGACCATGCAGGCCCTTGGAATTGACATGGCCCGTTCCGAAGTTGCTTATTCAGTCGAAGAAGCTTTGAACATTGCAGAGAAATTAAATTATCCCGTTGTACTTCGCCCGGCTTATACAATGGGCGGAGCAGGCGGCGGACTCGTTTACAACCGTGAAGAGTTAAAGACAGTTTGTGAACGCGGCTTGCAGGCCAGCATAGTTCATCAGGTCTTAGTAGAAGAATCTGTATTGGGCTGGGAAGAACTTGAGCTCGAAGTCGTCCGCGATAAAGATAATAATTTAATCACTGTTTGCTTTATTGAGAACGTTGACCCAATGGGAGTCCATACGGGGGATTCTTTTTGTGTTGCTCCTATGTTGACGGTGCCGGAAGAATTACAGGCGCGTTTACAGGAAATGGCTTACAAGATTGTCGAACATATCGGAGTCATAGGTGGCACTAATGTTCAATTCGCTCACGATCCAAAGACCGGACGAGTAATAGTAATAGAAATCAATCCGAGGACTTCAAGATCTTCGGCGCTTGCGTCAAAGGCTACGGGCTTTCCGATTGCTTTAGTATCAGCGAAACTTGCGGCCGGGCTTTCTCTTAGCGACATTGAGTGCAGCAAGTACGGCACTCTTGAAAAATATAAACCCGACGGAGATTATGTAGTCGTTAAATTTGCGCGGTGGGCCTTTGAGAAATTTAAAGGCGTTGAGGACAAGTTAGGGACTCAAATGCGAGCCGTAGGGGAAGTAATGAGCATTGGAAAAAATTTCAAAGAAGCTTTTCAAAAGGCTGTACGTTCGCTTGAAAAAGATCGTTACGGTTTGGGCTTCGTTAAAAATTTCAACGAGCTTTCAAAAGAAAAACTCCTTGGCCTTCTTGAATATCCCAACAGTGAAAGATATTTTGTAATTTACGAGGCTTTAAGGAAGGGCGCAACGGTCGAAGAGATCCACGAGCTTACTCACGTTAAAAAATATTTTCTTGAAGAGATCGCCGACCTTGTCAAAGAAGAAGAACATATTTTGACTTATCGCGGCCAAAAACTTCCCGATGAGATTTTAATAAAAGCCAAACGCTCCGGCTTCGCTGATAAATATCTTGCTAAAATTTTAAACGTTCCTGAAAAAAATATCCGTGAGCAGCGCGAGGCCCTTGGCATTATTGAAACTTGGGACGGCGTTCACGTGAGCGGGACACAAAACGGCGCGTATTATTATTCAAGCTACAACAACCCGAACGCGAATAATCCTATCTCTTCAAAAAATAAAATCATGATACTTGGAGGCGGCCCGAACAGAATCGGACAGGGAATTGAATTCGATTACTGTTGTGTACACGCGGCACAGTCGCTAAAGAAGCTCGGCTTTGAAACTATCATGGTAAACTGCAACCCCGAAACGGTATCGACAGACTACGACACTTCAGACAAATTATATTTTGAGCCTTTGACTCTTGAAGATGTCTTGAGCATTTACAGAGCTGAAAAACCTTTGGGAGTTATTGCGCAGTTCGGAGGACAGACTCCTTTAAATCTTGCGTCTGAACTTGAAAGCAACGGCGTAAAAATTCTTGGCACTTCCCCTGAAATTATCGACCTAGCCGAAGACCGCGGGCGATTTAAAAAAGTCATGGACGATTTGAATATCCCCATGCCCGAATCCGGCACAGCGTCAAATTTAAAAGAAGCTCATGAGCTTGCGGAGCGAATAGGCTATCCTGTCATGGTGAGGCCGTCTTATGTTTTAGGCGGGCGGGGAATGGAAATTGTTTACGATGAGCAGAGCCTTGAACGTTACGTCAAAGCCGCTGTAGGAGTCACCCCTGACAGGCCGATATTAATTGACAGGTTTTTAAATCACGCGCTTGAGTGTGAAGCTGACGCTATATGTGACGGGACTCATGCCTACGTCCCGGCCGTAATGGAACATATCGAACTCGCAGGGATTCATTCGGGCGACAGCGCCTGTATAATTCCTTCAAGGCATATAGCCCCGGAAGCTCTTGCTACAATCAAAGACTATACAAGAAAAATCGCCGAGGCTATGCACGTAGTCGGGCTTATGAATATTCAATATGCTATAGAGAACGGAAAAGTTTTTGTTCTTGAGGCCAACCCGAGGGCAAGCCGTACTGTTCCTTTAGTTTCTAAAGTCTGCGGAATTAGAATGGTGCCGCTTGCGGTTGACGCTATAACGCGTGAGCTTACGGGCCGGGAGTCTCCGCTTGCTTCGCTTACTGAAAGAAAGATCCCTTATTACGGAGTCAAAGAGTCCGTGTTCCCGTTTAATATGTTCCAGGAAGTTGATCCGGTCTTAGGGCCGGAGATGCGTTCGACTGGCGAAGTCTTAGGGCTTGCGGCTGCTCCGGGCGAAGCGTTCTTTAAGGCCGAAGAGGCGGCGAATTCAAAATTGCCTTTAAGCGGGACGGTTTTAATCGCCGTTAGTGACTCGGACAAGAAAGAGATCGCCGGGATAGCTAAGAAATTTTTGAGCGCGGGCTTTAAAATTCTTGCGACCGAAGGAACGTACGAGGCTTTAAAAAATTCCGGCGTTGCTTGCGGCAAAATTGGCACGAAGCGTCCAGATGTTCGTGATTATATTATTAACGGACAAGTTCAGCTCGTGATTAACACTCCACGCGAAAAGGCTTTGACCGGTACAGGCTCAAACTTGCGGCGCGGAGCTGTCAAGGCCGGGATACCCTACATAACGACACTGGCCGGAGCTGACGCGGCAATCGAAGGAATTATGACCGTAAAGAATCAGAAAACTGAATCCCTCAAGCCTCTTCAAGAACTGCACAAAGAAATTCAGGCTTAAAAAATAAATTCTAACTTCTGGACAATTAGTCCGGAAGTTTTTTTATTCGGCTATCATTTTTGAAACTTGATTTTGAAAATTCGCGGCGTTAAATTTCCCTCTTGATTTTTATTTTATTTCTTTTATAGGAAAGTGTGAGAAAAAATATGCTCATAAAAATTTTTCTTGTAATTTTATTTTTCGGGGCTATGCTCTGGATAGGTTTTTATTGTCGCAAAAATTCAACGGACGTAAACGGCTTTGTCCTTGGAGGCCGCTCGGTTGGGCCGTGGCTTACGGCGTTTGCATACGGGACTAGTTATTTTTCTGCTGTAGTTTTTGTAGGCTACGCGGGGCAGTTCGGCTGGCGCTACGGTATCGCGGCAACATGGGCCGGGCTTGGCAACGCCGTAATAGGATCTTTAATGGCGTGGGCGGTCTTGGGAAGGCGGACTCGAATCATGAGCCAGCATCTTTCAAGCGCAACTATGCCGGACTTCTTCGGCAAAAGATTTCAAAGCGACGCGCTTAAAATTGCGGCTTCAATAATCTGCTTTATATTTTTAATTCCTTACACGGCGAGTCTTTATAACGGCCTTAGCAGACTCTTCGGAATGGCTTTCAGCATAGACTATTCGCTTTGTGTAATTTTTATGGCTGTCTTAACGGGAATATATGTCGTGGCTGGCGGTTATATGGCGACGGCTATAAACGATTTCATTCAAGGAATAATAATGCTCGTAGGAATCACAGCCGTAATTTTTGCTGTGCTTGCCAGCAAGGGAGGACTCTTTGAAGCTTTGTTCGGGCTTGCTGAAATTTCAGACCCTCACGCGGTGACGAGGCTTGCGAAATCGCCGGGAATTTTTGCGTCATTCTTTGGGCCTGACCCGATTAATTTAATGTTCGTTGTAATTTTAACGAGCTTAGGCACATGGGGCTTGCCTCAAATGGTACAGAAATTTTATGCAATCAAGAACGAGAGCGATATAACGAAGGGCACAGTAATTTCTACTTTATTTGCTCTTGTGATTGCCGGAGGCTGTTATTTCCTTGGGGGTTTCGGGAGATTATTCACGGCTCAATTAGATCCTGCGGGGACTGGCGTTCCTGTTGAAGGTTACGACTCTGTTATTCCTGTAATGTTATCGGGCTTGCCTGATATTTTGCTTGGGGTTGTTGTAATTTTAGTCTTATCGGCTTCGATGTCGACTCTTTCTTCATTAGTTTTGACTTCGAGTTCGACTCTTACGCTTGACCTGTTGAAAGGACACGTAATAAAGAACATGGACGAGAAGTCACAGCTCAAGACAATGAGATTCTTGATAATAATTTTCATAATTATTTCTGTCGTGCTTGCGTTAATTCAATATAAATCCAACGTAACTTTTATAGCTCAATTAATGGGCGTGTCATGGGGAGCATTGGCCGGAGCATTCCTTGCGCCGTTCATGTATAGCTTATATTGGAAGGGCGTTACAAAATTTTCGTGCTGGATTAATTTTATTTTTTCCAGCGTCGTAATGACGGCGAATATTTTTGTAAGGCCGGACTTCCCTGTCATGCTTCAGTCGCCTATTAACGCCGGAGCGTTTTGTATGCTGGCTGGCTTTGTAATTGTCCCGGTGTTTAGCTTGATAAGCCCGAAGCCCGAAAAGAAATTTCTTGAAGATGCGTTTTCCTGTTACACTAAGAACGTAACAATCAGACAGTCGAAGGCTCTTGGAGATTAAGGGAGGCCGGAGGGGCTTGGATAACGAATTCTGTATTGACTTTCACGTCCATACATTCCCGGATAAAATCGCGGCGGCTGCTCTGGAGAAATTACAGGCCAAGAGTCATACGCGACCCTTCACGGACGGAACGTTAAGCGCACTGGAAAAATCAATGAAGGACTCTGGCGTTGGTTTTTCTGTTTTGCAGCCCGTAGCAACCCGGCCCGAACAAGTCCCGGGAATTAACAACGCCGCAATAAAAATTAATTCGCTTTCAAAAAATATAATTTCTTTCGGGGCAATGCACCCGGCCTTTGAAGATTGTGAGCCGGAACTTGAAAGAATTTTTTCTGCCGGCATAAAAGGCATAAAGCTTCACCCGGTTTATCAGGGCTTGCCTGTTGACGATGAAAGATATATAAAAATCTTGCGGTTTGCTTCTGAGCTTGGCCTTGTAATTTTGATTCATGCGGGCTTTGACATTGGCTTTCCCGGCAATGAGTACGCGATGCCGGAAAAAATTTCTTGTGCTATTGATAAGATTCAATGTGAGTTTAAAATCGTTCTTGCTCATATGGGAGGCTGGAGGGCTTGGGACGAAGCCGAAAGATTTTTTGCGGGCCGTGAAGGAATTTTTATAGACACTGCATTTTCTTTAGGGGAGTTCACGCTGAACGGCGACGGCTATTATAAGACTCGCGAGGCTTGTAAATTATTGAGCGCTGAAAAATTTATTGAGCTCATAAAAAATTTTGGAGCAAGCCGCGTGATTTTTGGGACGGACTCGCCGTGGGCTTCTCAAGGGGAGAGTCTTGAAAAATTTTTGTCCCTTCCTGTTCTGAATTCAGACGAAAAGAATTTAATCTTGTTTAAGAACGCTAATAAATTATTAAATTAAGTCATAAAAAAAGGCCTCTTGAATTTTACAAGAGGCCCTTAATTTTTGGGGCTAATTATTTTTTCTTGAGCGAATACATTTTGTCCCAACTGTAATAAGGTTCAGACAAAATGATTCCTTGAGGAATATCAAAATTTTGTTCTTGAGGGTCTGAGCTTATCTGGAACCAGAAGACTACGTCAACATGTCCTGATACAAGAGAAGCCGCTCTTGCAATCGTGTCGACATTAACGAGCTTGACATTAACCTTCATGATCTTTGCAGCTTCAGCAAGTATTGCGGTGTTAAAGCCAGCCGGGACTCCGTCTGCGGCAATAAAATCTATTGGAGGCATATCGCCCGTAACTGCTACGCTGATTGTTTCTGCGCCGTCGAAATGTTCAAAGCGTATAGCTTCAGGCTCGTCATCGATTCCGGGATCAGTGACATACAAAGAAGTCAAAGCAGCTAACCTGCCGTCATTCTCCATTGTGATCAAGGCATCATTAAAGAGACTCTGAAGTTTTCTGCCTTTCTCGTTGTCATTAAAGCCCAAAGACAAATAATCTTTAGCTTTGACGTTAATCGCGCTGATTTCATAAGACTTGTTGTAGCTCAAAACGTATTTAGCAACGTCCTCAGGGATTTGGATCTCATCGATCTCGCCACTGTTGAGGGCCATTAACATTGCAGTCAATGTATCATAGAACCTGTACGTATAGGAAATTCCCTCGGGGTTAGGGCTGGTTCTGTACTCTCGTTTTCTCAGACGTAGTCCCTGCATGAGCTTCTCAAAATCTTCCTGAGTAACATTAAGCTTTGTCAGTACTCCGATCTTCAGCGAGTCTGCAGCGTAAACACAACTGGCCATTACCAGTACGACAAGCACAGCACATAAAAATCGTTTCACTTTCTAAAACCTCTCTTCATATTATAAAGAATTTTGAATATTATAATATAACTTCATCTAACTTGGAATTATATCTGTAATTCTTACGCCAAAATTTTCGTCGATTACAACTACTTCACCATGAGCGATTAATTTTCCGTTTACTAAAATGTCAACGGGCTCGCCGGCCATTTTGTCGAGTTCGATAACTGCTCCGGCGTTAAGCGCTAAAATTTCTGAAACACTTTTGCGCGCCTTGCCGAGTTCAACAGTAACACGAACAGGAATATCGGCGATCAAGTCAATGGGACTCGGAGCGCCTCCGCTGCTGCCTCCTCCAAGAGGCTGAAAGGCTGCCGGTCTCACGTCTACAGCAGGGCCGGCGTTTGGTCTGCCACCTCCCATGAATCCTCCTCCTCCCATAGAATTATTATTAGCTTGAGGCTCAGGCTTTTTACCTTCGAGAGCGTCGCGCATATAGCCCGCAATGTTAATAGCATTGTCGAGCGTTAAACACGTCCAGATATTAAAAGGCTGTAAGCCTTCGATAGTAACGCTTACGGGACATGCCCAGATTTTTTTCTCAGCAGGTTCAAGAGAAAACGCCCGCCAGTTATCTTCGCCAAGAGCTGAAGTTGTATTCTCCGGCATTAACCTTCGGCCCGCCAGCATTGCGCTGAGGCTCGTAAAGGCTGATCCTACTACTTGGCTCAAGCCTTCCTGAGCTGCGTTCCAGTGCATGTCATTGGGATCGGGGACTACAGTTCCAGTTCCTCCCATCATGAAGTCGGCAAGCATTAACGCGCCTTGCTGATCGACAACGAGGGCAAGCGGCATATCGTCCATGCCTCCGAATGTACTGGAAAATAAAAACGGGATCTCTGAAAATTTTCCGGTGAAGTCAGTTTGCGATAAAATCTCCGGGCTTCCTGTCTTAGTTGTAACGTTCTTGCCCGTGAGCATATTGATAACACTGTTTTCAGAATTAGCGAAGGTGTCGGCAACTTTTGCCAACTGTTCGGCGTCGGCGCTTGAAATTTCTTCAACGTCGCCTCCAATATCTCCTCCTGCTAAGAGGGCGTTAATTTCATCAGGGCTTAATAAATCATCAGGCATTTATTTATTCTCTCCTTTCTCATCGTCTTGTTGAGGCAGCAGGGGCATATCCCGAGTCAAAACTTGAGTAAGCTCTACGGCCATATGACCATTAAGAGTCCCCGGCCTTGCTTTGAATCTAATTTGATTTCCTACACGTACATCTATTTGAGAGTCTTTAAGCTCGTCAAGCTTGATAACATCTCCGGTTTGAAGTGCGTAAACGTCATTGAGCGATAAGACAGTATGTCCGAGTTCCATGGCCATTGGCATATTAACTTTGAGCATGGAATTATTCAACCATGTTTTCATTTCGGGATCGGCTTTATGACTCGTTGAGGCGAACCATTGCTGGCTTGAAAGTCTGTCCATTATCGGTTCGATTAAGAAATACGGGAAACATAAGCTGACCATGCCTTCGACTTCAGAGACTCTCAATTTCATAATTACTACCAAGACCATATCGCTTGGCGAACAAATTTGAACAAAGAAGGGGTTGCTTTCCATGCTTTCAAACCTGAAGCGAACGTCTACGACTGTACTCCAGCTGTCTTCCAAGAGTTCAAGTATTCGCATAATCACGCGTTCGACCACTGTCTTCTCTATGTCTGTTAATTCTCTTACATTGCCGGCAAAAGTTCCACGGCCTCCCAGCATTCTGTCAATAATCGTGAAGACTATAGCCGGATTAATTTCTATTAACATTGAGCCTTCGAACGGGTGCATTTCTATCAGGCCAATGACTGTAGGCTGTACCATGTAGTTTACGAATTCTTCATAGGCAAGCTGTTCGACCGAAGCAATTTCAGCAGAAACTATAGAGCGTATTAAAGTGGAAAGAACTGTCGTCATTTGCCGGGCAAAAGACTCATGAATCATTTGAATAGCGCGGAGTTGGTCTTTGCTGAACTTGTCGGGGCGTTTGAAGTCATAGATTTTTAATTTTGCGTATTCGTCAGCCTTTGCTGCTATCTCGTCGATGTTAGCACCGCTTGAGATAGATTTCATTAAGGCATCAATAGCATCTTGTGATAATACGTCTGGCATTTTTAATTTTTTTTATTTTGTTCTTACTGTAAAATCATGCTCTCGAATAATACATTAACTACGGGAGCTTCGCCGCCAACATCGGGGAGCATTCTATTCAAGGCTCGTTTAATATCGCCAGCTAACTGCAGGGCACCTTCGGCGCTTGTCAAGTCGTCATAGACTCTATCTTTCATTAGCATAAAAATTTCACTGCGGATTCTATTAAGCCATCCCGGAGTCTGAATCAATGCGCTTGCTCCGTCCTTCTCAACGAGTTCAAGAGCAAGTGAGCAGTCTATTACGTGTCGTCCAGTTCCGGCCAGATTGCTCGTGAATTGTCCGATTGAAACGATAGGCCCGGGATTTTGAATAACTTTTCCAGCGCCTATCTCGTTAGTGTCCTTCGGAGCCATCGTCCGGCCAAGAATAAGACCGCCGCCAAACCCTGCCCCGAACATTACGAGGCCGACTATCGCAAAAATTAAAATACGTTTCATTTATTAGTTGTTCCCTTCTGAATGAAATTTAGAATATAGGCTGAAGCCCGGCATCTTTGCAAGTTTTATTCGCTGATATTCTGTCAAAAATATTATGCCTCTTAACTGCGGTAGCTCTCCCGTCCTGATGAACATAGAAGCTATGTCGCCCGCCCTCAGGTAGACATTCAGGAGCAACTGATATAGATAAAGGCTCAAGAATAAGAGATGTGTACGGTATTTTCATTCCGTCGTCTTTGAACATTTTAGCCATTTCGTTTGCGGCTTCCATTAAAAGTTCGCGGCAATCTTCCAAGTTGTCACCTTCTGTAATGACTCCCGGCCATTCAAGAAGGCTTCCCATATATCCATGCTCTAATTTTTGATAACATGCCGTAAATTTCTTTAACATATGTTTCTCCCTCCCTGTTCTATCTCTTGGGATATTGCGATAAGAAAACTATTTCGACACGGCGGTTAAGCGCTCTATGTTCGGGCGTATCGTTAGGGACAATAGGCTGAGCTGAACTGTAGCCCACGGCCTGCAGCTTAGTAGGATCAAAGCCTCCGTATCTTTCCATGTAACTCGCAACGGCGGCGGCCCGCATTGCACTTAGTCCCCAGTTGTCGCGATAAATTCCGCCGTTTAAAATCCCCGAGTCCGTATGACCTTCAACGGCGGCGGCGGGGACTCTGTCGCGTACAAGTTCAGAAATTTTAAACAAGGCCCTTTGACCTTCGGGCCTCAAGTCTGCCCGGCCGGGCTGAAATAAAAATTGATCGCTGATTGAAACTGCTACGCCTCTTTGATTTATAGATACTTGAATATCACGGGTAAGATTTTCAGATCTTAAAAAGCTGTTGAGCGTGTAAGCTACGTGCCTCGTGTCGATCTCAACCCTTTCGCTTGCGCCGGGGCTTGTGCCTACTTCGCCGCTCCTATTGGGATCTTGTGACTCTTCAGTGGTAACTCCGCCCTTCAAGACTCCCAGTGAACCCCGTAAAGATAATAAAGCCTTCTGAAATTTCTGCGAGTCTATCGAAGACATAGCGAAAAGCAAAATGAAAAAGCAAAGAACTAAAGTTATCATATCCCCGTATGTACTCATGTAGAACGGGGCCGAAAGTCCGGGCTCTTCGGGTTTCTTTTGACGGGCCATGACTATTCGCCCTCCTGATTAAATGCCTCACGCATTTTAGGCGGAAGATAAACTTTTAATTTTTCTTCAACTATTCTTGGGTTTTCGCCGGCTTGAATTGCTAAAATTCCCTCAACCATAAGCTCCATTGCCTTAACTTCTTCGGCCGAACGGGCCGCAAGTTTCTTAGCCGTAGGAATTGCGAACATGTTGGCAAGCATTGAGCCGTACATCGTAGTAATAAGGGCAACGGCCATACCGGGGCCAAGTGCGCTGACGTCGGAAAGGTTTCCTAACATTGCTATTAAGCCTATCAGCGTTCCGATCATTCCGAACGAAGGCCCGAATTCAGCAAGATTATCAAAGACTGTTTTGTTCGCGCTGTGCCTGTCCTCAAAGACTCCTATCTCTGTATCAAGAATAGCGCGTACAAGTTCGGGGTCTGTGCCGTCGACTACTAGCTGAATAGCTTTTCTCATGAAGTCGCTTTCAACTTCAGCTACATCGGCTTCAAGCGATAAGAGTCCCTCACGCCGGGCCTTTTCTGCAAAGCTCACGATCATTTGTACCATTCCGATTAAATCTGGAGCGTGAGAAATAAAAACGCTCTTTAAAGCTCCGCCGACCGCTTTGAGTCTGTCGCCGGGGTTTGAAATTATTGTCGCTCCGATTGCTCCCCCCAGAGTGATCATGACTGAGGGAACGTCAATATAAGCTCCGAAGTTTCCGCCCGCAGCCATCGACGCAAGAACTAATATCCATGTTGCCAGAAATCCTATAAGACTTGTTAAATCCAAAATGAACTCACCTCTACAGTGTTATTACGGTTATTACGCTTCGTCTTTAGTAGTGCTTGCGATTATACATGTATAACCCGCGGCCTTCCTGAAGGCTATAATTTTTTTATATACGTCCGGGACTTTTTCCTTCACGACGTATCTATGACCGTTCAGGAGTCGCAAAACAGTATCCGGCGTTACGTCAATGGTCTCAATCATGTCAGAATTAAGCAAGAATGGTTCGCCGTTCAGACGATGTACTTCAATCATTATTTTTAAAAACGCCAGCCCTTCTTTTGGAATTTGAATTTGAATATATATAATTTATAAGGTTAGACAATATTATACGATTTTGAGCGAAAAAAGCGATAAAATAGATGAACAAAAAAATTTTTGCCGGAGGTATTTTTTAGTACCATGTCCCAAAATAATATCAACGAGCTTTATAATCAAACTGATTTTATTATTAAAGGCGGCGCTCTGAAAAATCTTACAGACTTTTTAAACGAGCGCGGCATTAAAGCATTAGTCTTAGAGGCCACAGCCTTTGCAGAAAATCTTAACGTAGTAGACGCGGCCGGGCTCGTCCCGTCAAGCTTGACACTGAAGGACGAAATTTCAAAGCTCTTTCCTTCTAATATAGCTAAAGAATCTTTTGAGCTTGAATTCTCCGAAGGCCCCGAAGAATGGCCCGGCGTAATTAGAATTATGGGCGCGGAATGGAAAATCTTTATACTCTTAAAAGAGAAGCCCTCCGACCCTGAAGCACTCGTGAAAGATTTAAAACCTTACGCGGGGTTAATAAGACTCTGGCAGACCTTCAAGAAAATTTCAGACACCGAAAAAAAATTGTCGCGCCTGTCTTATATGATACTGGCAACAAAGAGTACTCTTGCGTCAATTTTTGAGCCTATGCCCCTTCAATATTTTGCTTCGTTCTTGGCCGATGTTTTACAGGAAAGTTTGTTCCCTGAGTCCATTGCAATTTTAAAGGACGAAGGAAATTATTTAACGGTCTTCAACGGCAAAGCAGACAGCATTCCCGCCCGCCAAGGTTTATACGCCTCGCAAATTTTGCCGCCGACTCCGGTCGTAACTAAGAGCGACTCCCCCGTCGAAGTCGTCTTGCCTGTAGCCGAAGGGGACTGCAGATTGTTCTGTCTTATGAAATGGAAAAATCTTCCGGACGATCAGACAATGAACTTCCTTGAGCTTCTCGGAAATTTAGCAGTAAGGGCAATCGCTATAAATAACTTGCGCCTCCAGTCAAAGCAGGCCGAAGCAAATATCTCTCAGGGAGAATTCACCGTTCTTTCGCTTTCAAACGTCCTGAAAGTTTTACGCGGAGCAGACAGCAAAATAAAATTCTTCTCACTCCTCGTTGACATTTTCACAGAGCAAAGCCGTATGTCTAACTGCGTCTTGGCCGCTTGGAACAAATCCCGCCAAGGCTACACGATTTCAGAACATCGAACAGGTCATTACAAAGTTAATTTAGATCCAACGCTCCTGCCTTCCTCAAGCGGCCCGATCTCCAGCGAAAAAATCAGCGAAGCTTATTACGAACTTTCTCAAAAATCTCCCGACGCTGTATTTAAATCCTGGGGGCTTGCCGGCTGTCCATGGAAAGAAATTTTGAAGTCTTCTTCGATTCAATACGTGTTCCCGATCTGCGACGATAATTCGCTCATGGGATTAATAGCGCTCGGGCCGGGCGGCTTAAATCGTTCGCAGCTTGCTTCGCTGCAATTAATCGCCCAGTTCGCAGCATATGAGTTTAAAAGATTTGAATAGGTGATATGGAATTTAAAGTCTTAAAAGAAGGATTTACTTATAAAGATTTACAGACTATAAAGAAAGAAGATCTGCCCGTCCTTGCCCAAGAGGTACGGGCAGTTATTATCGACACGGTTAAAAAGAACGGCGGACACCTCGGCTCGTCGCTCGGAGTTGTCGAGCTTACTATAGCAATGCTTCGACAGTTCGACCCCGTGAAAGACAGAATAATTTTTGACGTTGGCCATCAGTCTTACCCGTATAAAATTTTGACTGATAGATTCGATAAATTTTCAAGCTTGAGATTAAAGGGAGGGCTTTCGGGATTCCCAAGACGGAACGAGAGTCCTTGCGATCATTTCAACACCGGGCACAGCAGCACTTCAATTTCAGCGGCGCTGGGCTATGCCAAGGCAAGAGATTTATTAAACGAACAACGGCACGTTATAGCCTTCATAGGTGACGCGTCAATGATTAACGGCTTGGCCCTCGAAGCTCTTAACTACGTCAGCGAAACTAAAACAAAGTTAATAATCGTTCTCAACGACAACAGGCACTCAATAAGCAACCGGGTCGGAGGCTTCTCGACTCTGCTTGCGAGTCTTTCAGCTAATACTTTTTACAAGCGATTTAAAAATTATCTTCTGGCCAAGACCGGAGCAAGAACTACAAAGTCATTTAAAATTTTAAAAAAATTCCGTGACACTTTTAAATTTATTATCAAGCCCAATAATTTTTTTGATGAGCTTGAAATAAATTACTGGGGGCCGTTCGACGGTCATAATATTAAAAACGCTGAAAGAATTTTTGAGCTTGCCAAACGATACGATAAGCCCGTCCTCCTTCACTTCAATACAATCAAAGGCAAGGGACTCAAAGAAGCCGAAGAAGATCCCACGAAATATCATCAAGTAGCCCCGGCCGGTTCAAAAAAATCTCGAACATGGAGCGAAGCCGCCTCCAAAATCGCCGAAGAGTTAGCAATGAATGACGACAGAGTCGTCTGCTTTACAGCGGCAATGGTCACAGGAGTCAAGCTTGAAAAATTTGCCAGCGAATTTCCAGATAGATTTTTTGATGTCGGCATAGCTGAAAGTCACATGCTCACAATGGCGGCAGGACTGGCGGCAGGAGGTATGCGCCCTTGGGTTTTTATTTACTCAACTTTTTTACAGCGGGCAATGGATCAATTAATGCACGATATAGCCCTCCAAAATCTTCCGGTTGTTCTAATGGTAGACCGGGCGGGGCTGGCCGGCTCCGACGGCGATACACATCAGGGCCTTCTCGATATTTCATGGGCGCGGGCAATTCCCAATCTTGAAATCTATGCTCCTTCAGATGAAAATTCTTTGAAAGAAGTTATGCGGATTGCCTCAAAACGTAACGGGCCGACTCTCATTCGTTATCCTAGAGGCTCAATCCCTCCTGAAAATTTTGTCGAAGGAAATCAAAATCAGAGCATTGTAAAAATTTCCGACGGTGAGAAGTGGGCGGTCTTGTCTTACGGAGCATCCGTCCCGGTCATGCTGAAAGTAAAAAAACTTGCCGAGCGTGACAAAAACCTTAACGTCCCGGCGCTCTATGACGTTCGGAGAATTAAGCCTCTGGATTTTGAAATCCTTGACGGGATCTTAAAGACAAAAGAGCTTGTAGTAGTTCTGGAAGAAAGTTACATGCCCGGAGGACTCGGCGAAGCTGTCGCGGCTCGAATATCCGAAGAAAGTTATTCACCCCGGCTTTTACATCTCGGAGTCCCTGACGTTTGCGTGACTCACGCTACACAAGACGAACAACGGGAACTCTACGGGCTTACGGCGGAAAATATTATTCACGAAGCTAAAAAATTTTTATCTTCTCAACATGAAGACCGCTAAGAAAGAACAGAAAGAACGCCTTGATAAATTATTGCCCGAGCTTGGCCTCGCTGATACAAGAAACAAAGCTCAGGCTTTAATAATGGCCGGCAAAGTTCGGGTAAACGGTCAAGTCGTCACGAAAGCCGGAGCAATGTTTGACAAGGGCGCGAATATCACACTCGATGAAATTTTCCCGTGGGCCGGACGAGGCGCAAAAAAATTATTACGGGCCTTTGAAGTCTTCGGGCTTAACGTCAAAGAAAAAATTTGCGCGGACTTCGGAGCTTCGACCGGAGGCTTCACAGATGTTTTACTGGCGAACGGAGCAAAAAAAGTTTATGCGATTGATGTCGGGTACGGTCAATTAATCTGGAGGCTTGCAAGCGATCCCCGGGTCGTAGTAATGGATAGGACAAACGCAAGATATTTAACCCGCGAAAATTTTTCGCCCGATCTAATAAATTTTGCAAGCTGTGACGTGTCGTTTATATCTTTGAAATTAATCTTGCCCGTTATCAACGAAGTGTTAAGCCCCGAAGGTGAAGCCGTGATTTTAATCAAGCCGCAATTTGAAGCAGGCCGCGAAAAAATTTCCGGCGGCATAGTGAAGGATAAAAAGATTCACTGCGAAGTTCTTGAAGACATTATAAAATTCATTCGTGAACAAACAGATTTTTTTATCGCCGGCCTGACTCATTCTCCGATTAAAGGCACCGAAGGCAACACGGAATTTCTTTGCTACTTGCGCAAAGGTATTAATGACAGCGAAGAGTTAAATATAATTGAAATCGTGGACAAAGCACACGAAATTTTAAACGCCCCAAAATTTTAGAAATAAGAAAGAAAAAAATTTTTATGTATTACGACGACGAATATTACGAAGACGAAGAAGAAATGACCCCGCAGGAAAAATTTGTCCGGAGCTGCTTCACTCACTCCAGTGAAGAGATCGAATGGTTTATAGATAACGGCTACGACCTTGAAGAAGCAGTCAATATGTACGGCGCTGACTATACGCCGTTGATTGCGGCCGTAGCGGGCGGTAATCTTGAGGCGGTGAAAATTTTGCTGGATAGGGGCGCTGAACCTTTCCCTGCGTATATGATCTCGCTGAACGCTGACGATAAAATTATGGTCAAATACCTTACCAAAAGAATAGGAATAAACACCAAAGACGAAAGAGGCCGGACTCCTCTTTTCTACGCTGCGACAATTAATAATTTAAAAATGGTTAGATTTTTAATAAAGCTTGGCGCAGATGTCAACGCAATAGTATCAAAGGAAGGAGAAGAAGGGGAAACGGCTTTGACTTATTTGTCCATGTTGTTCAACGACGGCCTGCTGAAAATTTCTCCGGGTATTGTCAAAGCGCTCATAGCCGCCGGAGCAGATTATGATAGGGCGATGGTCTTAGCAATAAAAGAAAATAATTTAAAGTTAATGGACTTGCTGCTCAAAGCCGGAGCAGATATAAATAAACCATGCCTTGCAAATCAAACGCCGCTTTCTGCTGCGATACTCCACTCAAATTCCAGCCCGGAGATTCTTAAAATGATTAAGCTTTTAATAAAAAGAGGAGCAGATATAGATCAAAAAATTTTTTTTGACGAAGGAGCCTTCAGCAACGTTTTAAATCTTGCAATCTCCATGGACAGGCCCGATATAGTCAAGATACTTTTAAACGCCGGAGCTGATCCTAATTTTCTTGACTATAGCGGAAAGTCTTCGATAATGTTCTCAATCTTGACAAGCAACAAAATTTTAAGGCTGCTCCTGTCTAACGGAGGCAACCCGAATTTAAAAGATAACAACGGTAGAACGCCCTTGATGTTGGCCGCGATTGACGGCGACAGCGAGGACGGAGTCATTAAAAGTCTTCTTGAATTCGGAGCAGATCCTAATATTCAAGACGAAAAAGGTTATACGGCTTTAATGTGGACAATCAACGGCCAAGACAGAATACCCGACTTCTCAATCTCTGCTCTTATACGAACAGGAGCAATCAGGGCCAAAGGCGTGCGCTTGTGGCTGGCCCTTTCAATTTTCTACGCGTTCTCACGACGGGAAACACAGCTTCAAATAGTAAAGTTCTTAATTAATAACGGAGCCGATCTCAATATAAGAGACCATAAAGGCATGACCGCCTTATCTCACGCCTTAATGAATTTTGATAATGAAATAGCTGAGATTCTAAAAGAAAATCTAAAAAAGGAGAATTAATTTAAAAAATGAAGAAAGCTTTAATCACCGGTATAACCGGCCAAGACGGAGCATATTTGACTTCGTTTTTATTGCGCAAGGGTTATGAGGTTCACGGCCTCAAACGCCGCAGTTCGCTTTTCAACACAGCAAGGATTGACGGATTTTATAAAGACCTTCACGACGAAGGACATAAATTTTTTCTTCACTACGGAGATTTAACTGACGCTTCAAATTTGATTCGCATGGTGCAGAAAATTCAACCCGATGAAATTTATAATCTGGCCGCTCAAAGTCACGTTAGAGTCTCTTTTGAAGCTCCAGAGTATACAGCAGACTCGGACGGGCTTGGGACTTTAAGACTCCTTGAGGCTATAAGAATTTTAGGGCTTGAAGGTCATACGAAATTTTATCAGGCTTCAACGAGCGAACTCTACGGCAAAGTCCAAGAGATCCCGCAGAAAGAAACGACTCCTTTTTATCCTAGAAGTCCTTACGCTGCAGCTAAGCTTTATGCTTACTGGATAACGGTAAATTACAGAGAAGCTTATAACATGTTTGCCTGCAACGGAATTTTATTCAATCATGAGTCCGAACTTCGGGGCGAAACTTTCGTAACCCGTAAAATCACACGAGCGGCCGCTAAAATTTCTCTTGGCCTTCAAGATAAAACTTACCTTGGAAATTTAAACTCTAAACGTGACTGGGGACATTCTGAAGATTATGTCGAAGCTATGTGGCTGATCTTACAGCAAGAGAAGCCCGAAGATTTTGTTATCGCTACGGGCGAGACTCATTCAGTAAGAGAATTCGCCGAGCTTGCTTTCAAAGAAGTAGGAATTAATATCGAATGGCAAGGCCAAGGAGTCAACGAGAAGGGAATCGACTCAAAGACCGGGCGGGTCGTGATTGAAATTGATCCGCAATATTTCAGGCCGACTGAAGTCGATTTGCTTTTAGGCGATCCCTCAAAGGCCGAAAAAGTTTTAGGCTGGAAGAGAAAAGTTTCTTTTGAAGAGTTAGTTCGCCGCATGGTTAAATATGATCTCGAAGTCTTCCAGAAAGAAATCTTGATCCGTAACGCAGGCTATAAAGTTACAAGCGCATTAGAAGAAGTTTAAAAGAAAAACTTTTTTAAGACTCAATACCCTCCGCCGCTTAGTTTCGTTGCGCCACTTCCCCTTTCTTTAAAATTCACCCCCTCCGGTTCGCTTCGCTCACCACCTCCCCAAGGGGAGGCTTGATTAGCATTACTATAAGCCCCCCTTTTAAGGGGGGAGGGCCGCTTGCGGCGGGGGGATTCCTTACTCAAAAACCGCTTGCTGGCGAGGAGGTTATTTCAAAATATTACTAAAACCTCCCCAAGGGGGGCTTATTTTTTATGATAAGATATAATTTCTAAAAAAAATTTTCATCTCACAATTTCATATTTCAGGAGGGTGATTCATTTTGTCCCCGAAAGGCGTTCACTATATCGTAGAGGTTTCAGGCTGCGATGATACAATTACTAATGTTCCTAAGCTTCAAGATATTCTTGTTGAAGCTGCCAAAAGAGCTCACGCTCAAGTTTGGTCCGTGTCCTTCAATAAATTTCCGCCCAACGGAGTCAGCGGCATTGTAGTTATAAGTGAGTCGCATTTATCCGTTCACACTTGGCCCGAAGTAAATTATATGGCGCTGGATATTTATACCTGCGGCGCTCATACCGAGCCTATGCTGGCTGTCGATTACGTTCTTGAACAGGTCAAGGCAAAGCACATTCACATAACTGAAATAACCCGCGGACTTGATGATAATGATAAAGTCTTCTATCACTCGTTCATAACCTGGGAAGAAAATCGAGTCGACGGGAAGAAAGAATGAAGTTAAAAATTTTTCTTGCTCTTGCGTTAGTTCTGGCCTTGGCATTTTCGACACAAGCAGCAATGCTTCACCCGGATAAATCAGGCGATGAGACTCTGCAAAATTTAATCAGCACTTCAGCAAAAAAATTCACTGTCAAAAATTTTCATGACGAAGTGACAGGCTTGGATCTTTCTTATGATATTTACTTGCCTGAAAATTATTCGCCCGAAAAAAATTTTCCCGTTGTATTTTTTATCGCTGACGCAAGCGCGGCAGGCAAGGCCACGGAGTTTTCTGTCACTCAAGGTTACGGAGCTTTAGTCTGGACTGAACATGACGCAGTTGTTATCGTTCCGACTTACCCGGAAATTATTCTTGACGATCACAATGGTTTTAAGACTACGGACTATGTAGAACTTACAGCGCGATTCGTTCGGCACTCAATAAAAAATTATAAGCTTAATCCCAAAAGAGTTTACGCGACTGGACAGTCAATGGGCTGCATGACTCTTTTATTACTTGCTTCAAAGTATCCGGATTTATTTACGGCTTGTTTGTTCGTGTCGGGACAGTGGAATATCAAAGAGCTTGAAGGATTGAAGACCGTGAAATTTATTTACGCGGCTTCCGCTGGAGATGAGAAAGCTTCAAAAGGTCAAAGCGAAGTTATAAAATTTTTTGACGAGGCCGGAGTCCCTTACGTAGCTTATAAAAATATCGACGCTAAAGATCCCCGCGTGTTTATCTTCCCGTCACAGTACGCAAACTTCATAACGTTCAAAGCCGGCTCAACCTTGCCCGAAGGGATCGACAGCTCAAAAAATTTTTCAGAACACATGAGTTCGTTCGATTATGTTTATAAGATAACGGCCCTTAGAGAATGGCTCTTGAGTCAATGAAGAGTCAAAACTGAAAGGAGATATTTATTAATGGAAGGATTTTTTGAAAGGCCCGCGCCCAGTTACACGTTTGAAATCTTCCCGCCCAAGGGCAACGCCAGCACCGCTGGAACTTATGCAGTAATTGATAGTTTAGTGAGCTTCACGCCGGATTTAATCAGCGTGACTTACGGAGCTGGAGGTTCAAGCCGTGACAACACCGTAGAAATTACTTCAGGAATTCAAAATAAATACAACGTCTGCGGCGTAGCTCATCTTACCTGCGTAGGAACAACGCGCGAAAATATTAGAAGCATTCTGAATCAATTAAAAGCTAACGGAGTAAAAAATATTTTAGCTTTGCGCGGCGATCTCAAAGACGAGTCCGATCTTGGAGATTTTCATTACGCTTCAGAATTAATCGCATTCATTAAAAAAGAATACGGAAATGACTTCGACGTATTCGCGGCCTGTTACCCGGAGAAACACCCCGAGGCCAAGTCAATAAAAGAAGACTTGCTGCACTTAAAAGAAAAATGCGATCTTGGAGTCAAGGCTCTTATCTCGCAATTATTTTTTGACAACGATATTTTTTGTCAATGGCGTGAAGAGGCTCGCGCAATCGGCATAACTCAACCTATTATAGCCGGGGTCATGCCGATAACAGCCGCGTCACAGATTTCAAAGGTCGTTGAGATGTGCGGAGCTTCAGTCCCGGAAAGAGTCCGCCGCTTCGTTAATGCTTACGGACATAATCAAGCCGCGATTAAAGAAGCCGGTATTGCTTACGCTACTGAACAGTTAATAGATTTATTAGCGCGTGACGTTGACGGCGTTCACCTTTACACAATGAATCAAGCTGATACTGTCCGGCGTATTGACGCGGGGATTCGTTCAGTGCTTTACACTAAGAGATATGCCCGCAGAGAAAAGGCTGATAATTAACGCCTTGCGATACATGAAAGCTCGTGACGCTGAAAACGATCACGAGCTTATTCAAATTATAGACAACGCTTTTCAAAGGCTTGAGGGCTTTATGACTCCCCGTTGTATCTGGAGGGAGTTCAAGCTGATTCATTTTGACGGCGGAATTGAAATCGAAGGCGCTAGTATCTTCAGCAAAGATATTGCGCGCTTAACGGCCCGGGCTGATAAATGTATCTTAATAGCCGCGACACTCGGGCACGAAGTTGACAGGCAAATTTCTTTAGCTCAACAGAAAAACATGCTCGAAGGACTCGCACTGGACTCGGCCGCGTCTGTTCAAGTCGATGACTTCTTAAACGAATATATTAAAAATCAAATCGTCCCGGGCCTCAAAGCCGGAGAATTTTTAACGTCGCGTTTCAGTCCGGGCTACGGCGATTTAAAAATGGAAGTCACCGAGGAGATCATTAGCCTTCTTAATGCGGCTAAACAAATCGGCCTCTCGGTGACCCGCTCAATGATGATGAGCCCAATAAAATCCGTGACTGCTGTCATAGGGTTTTATTAAACAAGCAATTCCTTTTTCTTAAAAAATAACCCCCTCGCCACTTCATGGCTCGTTGGAAAGCAACCCCCTCCGGTTCACTTCGTTCACCACCTCCCCAAGGGGAGGCTTTGTTAGTAATATCCTAGAGCCCCCCTTTTAAGGGGGGAGGGCCGCTTGCGGCGGGGGGATTCCTTACTCAAAAAACGCTTGCGGTGGTGAGGGTTATTAAAAAAAGAAGGAGGCGAGAATATTATTTATTTCTTCTCAACGTTATAAGCTATCGCCGTCAAAACCGGAATAACTAACAGAGTCAAAATCGTGCTGACCGTCAAGCCGGCCATGATAGTAACGGCCATTGGCCCGAACATTACATCCCATATTAACGGTATCATTCCTAATCCAGTTGTAAGAGCAGACATAGCGACAGGGCGCAAACGTCCTACTCCGTCCTCGACTATTGCTTCGTACTTGTCACGGCCCGCGGCAAAGTCCGCGCTAACTTGGTCAAGCAAGACAATAGAATTTTTCGCAAGCATTCCGACAAGACTCAAAAGTCCTACGATAGCCAAGAAGCTCACATCCATTCCCATAAGCCATAAGCCCCCTACGACTCCAATCAAAATCAAAGGCAGCGAAATAAAAATTATTATCGTCTGTCTAAATCCATTGAACAGGAAGACCATAATAATAAACATTATTAAGACCGCCGAAGGAAATGATACGGCCATTCCTTCAAGTGACTCGTCTGAAAGCTCATGCTCGCCTCCCCATTCAAGCGAATAACCCAAGGGAAGTTCAAGAGCTTCGATCTTAGGCGTGACTCTTGCTAACATTGCATCGGCGTTCCGCCCGAACTTTACTTCGCTCATTGCCGTTATATATCGGCTTCGGTCGCGGCGCATTATTATATTGTCCTCAAACTTCGTCTCTAAACTCGAAAAGACAGTGCCAAGGGGTACAGCTTTGTTTGCCGCCATTGCCCATACAGGCATAGAACTTAACAGTTCAATTTTATTGCGCTCTTCGGGAGTGAAAGCTAATTTGATTGAAAGTGACTTATCGCCGTCACGAAATGCTCCGATAGTTGCGCCGGTAGTCGCCGCTAAAATTGACTGATTTATTATCGGACGCGACAGGCCAAGGCTCTGCATTTGATCTTTTAAGATTTTTGGCTCAATAACTTCGACTCTTTCACGCCAACTGTCACGGACAAATTGACTCGCCGGGTCGTCCTGCAAAATCTCACAGGCTTTCTTAGCAAGCGCCCTTAAAATTTCCGGGTCTTGGCCGTAAAATCTCACGCCTATTTTCTCGCTCATTCCGCTTCCTCTTGCGAAGAGTCGGCAATATCCGTCAAGCTCCGGCATTCGTTCGTCAATGTAAGCCTGAGTCTTCAAGAGTAATTCTCTTGTGTCCTTAGCGTCTTCCATTTCTACCATTAACTGAGAAAACGCCGTGTTATTTTCCGGAGGCGAATAGGTCAGCATGAATCGCAAGCCGCCTCCGCCTATAAACTGCGAAACATTTTTGACTTTGCCTTCGGAGGTTATATAGTCAACAAGTTTTTGAGTCGCCCGCTCCTGTGCTTCGATTGAAGTTCCTTCGGGACTCCATAAGTCAACGTTGAAATATACAGTCTGCGCGTCCGGGAAGAACGATGTCGGCATTGTTGAGAAAATATAAAGCGATCCCGCAAACATTGCTATAGTTGTTAAGACCGTCAAGGCTCTGTGACGCAGGCAAGCCTCAAGAATCTTTCTGTACGTCCTGAATAAAAAACTGTCGTAAGGATCGCCCTCTTGCTTTGAAGGCTTCAAAAATATTTTTCCAAGCGCCGGCGCTGCTACTAACGCCGCAATCCAGCTCAAAGCCATTGAGATCCCGACAACCTGAAACAAGCTACGCAAAAATTCTCCGGCCTGAACGTTCGCTAGCCCAATCGGAGCGAAAGCCAAGACAGCTATAAAAGTTCCTCCCAGCATTGCCCACTTTGAACCTTCAACAGACTCGGAGGCTGCGTCTTCAAGACTCTTGCCCCGTTCAGTTCCTACTAACATTCCTTCAGCTACGACAATTCCATTATCAACAAGAGAACCAAGCGCAATAATCAAAGCCGCAAGCGAAACAATCTGGAGCGTTATTCCGTTGAAGTTCATGATTATGAAAGTCCCCGCGACTGTGATTAACAACACAAGACCGATTATCAATCCCGACCGAAGGCCCATGAAAATTAATAACACTCCTACGACTATCGCAAGGCTTTCAATTAAATTAATCAAGAAATCATTGACGGACTTCACGACCTGTTCAGACTGCATATAAATTTCATTGAGTTCGATTCCTACCGGGCGGAACTCTTCAAGCTCTTTGAGTCTCTTCGCGACAGCCCGGCCCATGTTGACGACGTTGCCGCCTTCGACTGTCGAAATTCCTATAGCAAGCGCGGGACGGTTATTAAATTTCAGCTTGAAGCTTTGAGGTTCGGCATAAGCTCTTCGGACTGTCGCAACATCTTTCAGGCGGGTTAAATTTCCTCCTGCGTTGCCGATCACCAAGTCGCCAATATCTTCAACAGAAAGAATGCCGCCCGTAGGAGATACTCTGATATATCTATCGCCTAAAGTTATATCGCCGACACTCGTTAAAGTATTTTGCTGCGTCAAAATTCCAAGCACTGCTAAAGGCGACAGGCCTAACGATGACATTCTGGAAGGTGAAAATTCTATGTAAACTACTTCAGACTGTTCGCCAAGAATTTTTACGCTTGCTACTTCGTCAACAAGCACGAGATTTTTTTTAAGGAAGTCTGCATAATCGTACAGCTCTTTCATAGTGTAGCCGTCGCCCACGAGTGAATAATATTGCCCGTAAACTTCCCCGAAGTCGTTATTAATTAAGACAGTCGCGCCGGTCGGCATATATACGCTTGCATCGTTGACCTTCTGTCTTAGCTTGTCCCAGACCTGCGGAAGTTCTTTGCTCGTGTACTCGTCCTTAATATCAACGTAAATAATAGCAAGCCCCGGAGTCGAACGCGAACGAATGTGCTTGATCTCACCCATAGCCTGAACAGCGTCTTCAATCCGGCTCGTGACTTCCTGCTCAACTTCTTCGGCGCTTGCTCCCGGGTACACGGCACTAATAACGGCGGTCTTGATTGTGAACGAAGGGTCTTCAAGCTTGCCGATCTCTGTATACGCCATAACGCCGCCAATCAAAGTAAGAAGACAGATAAATAAAATTACGACGTAGCGTTTTATGCTTGCTCTTGCAATGTCCATTTAAAATCACTCCTCGGGCAAGCGGACTTTCTGACCTTCACGCAAAAAATATACGCCGGCCGTAATGACTTTATCTCCGTTATGAAGGACGGGGCTTTGAATTTCTAACATGCCGCTGTCTTTAATGCCTCCGACTTCGACAGAAATTTTTTCAGCTTTGCCGCTGTTAAATCTCCAGACGAAATTTTTATTTTTCTCGTTCAAGATTGAAGTAGCAGGGACTAAATATTTTGGAGAACCTTCGTCCTTTTCTCCACCCTCCATATAAACTTCAACCGTTACGGCCATGCCTGGAAGGGCGCGAATATCTTGAAGCTGAGGCATTGTCGCTGTAACCGGGTAAGTATTGGCGGCTGTGGCCTGTGTCGCAACTTCTTTGACTGTCAAAGGGAAAGTTTTATCGGGCATTGCCTCGAAACGGGCAACAATATTAAAAAGCTCTTGGCTTTTCTGTAAATCTTTAACGCTCTTCATTCTCGGCAAGGGAGCAAGAAGAATATCATTATCCGGAATGTTGAAGACTATCTCTAATGCTGAAAGATCCTGCAAGCTAAAAATAGTCTGCTTGGCCGTAACGTCCTGAAAATTTTCTACAGTCCTATCAGCGATAATTCCATCGAAGGGAGCGCGAAGCTCTGTATCTTTTAAAGCATCCCGAAGAGATTTTAAATTCGCCTGCGCTGCTCCTACGGCGCTTCGTGTGACATCAAGTTGAGTCTTGTAAGTGTCGTACTGTGCCCGGGCAATAACTTTTTGCTTGTATAAATTCTCGTAGCGTTTGAAATCGGCTTGAGCGTTTTTATATTGAGCCTGAGCTTGTGACAGCGAGCTTGAAGCTTGAGAAATTCTTGTGTTGAAGTCGCGGGGGTCTAACGTAGCTAAGAGGTCGCCTGTCTTAACGGCTGCTCCTTTTTCGACGTTAATTTTGTTTAACGTTCCGGAGACTCTGAAAGAAAGATCAGCGCGTTTGCCGCCCTGAATTTTTCCGAAGTAGTGACGCGTCATTGAGTCTGAACCGCCGGTGAGCGTTATGACTCTTACCGGGCGGATTATTTCCGGCTCTGGCTCGGGCTGGTGTTTTTCGCGCAAGGTATTGAGGCCGTAACATACGCCCGCAATAATCAGCGCGCCGATTAAAATTTTAACAAAGTGTTTCATTTGAAATATAAATAAGCTCCTTTGAATATAAATTTTTTTAGGATTATAAAACAATCTTCTTATCAATGTGAAGGAATTATGAATTCTGAAAGTGCTTTGATATACTTTTTAAAAATTTTTAAATTTGTACGGAGGAAATTTTATTTTGGACATTAAGACGTTCTTTAACATAGCCGGCGGCGTTGCCCTGTTCCTGTACGGAATAAAGCTTATGAGTGAGGCGTTACAGTTCATAGCCGGGGACAGAATGAGAAAATTAATCGGCGATCTCACCAAGACTCCTCTTCGCGGGATCTTCGTAGGAATTCTCGTTACGGTTCTCATTCAGTCCAGTACAGGCACAACGGTTATGACAGTAAGCTTCGTGAATTCCGGCTTGTTGTCGCTTAATCAAGCGATCGGGATCATAATGGGAGCAAACATAGGAACAACAGTTACAGCCCAAATCATTGCCTTTAAAATTGATGCCTTCGCCTTACCGTTAGTTTTCTTTGGTGTATTCCTTTCAATCTTCGCAAAGAAAAAACAAATCACTTACCTTTCAAGCGGCATTGTCGGCCTCGGTCTTCTCTTCCTTGGAATGCAGACAATGTCAAGCGCCACTCACATAATCTCACGGCATAAAGATATGTTATTGATCTTGAGCCAGAACCCTATAACAGGAGTCATAGCCGGAATGGTCTTAACGATTTTGATTCAGTCAAGCGCCGCGACAATCGGCTTAACAATGGCTGTAGCTTCACAGGGCTTGATAGGACTCGACGCGGCTGTCCCGATAATTCTCGGCGACAACATAGGAACGACTCTAACTGCTATTGTCGTATCTATGGGCGCAACCCGTCCGGCCAAACAAGCTGCTACTGCTCACGTGTTATTTAATTTAATAGGCACGGTGATATTCCTGCTGGCTTTCCCGTTATACAAGCAAATAATTTTATGGAGCAGTCCCGATATCGGAAGACAGATAGCCAACGCTCACACGATTTTTAATTTGTTAAACACCGTAATATTTTTCCCGTTCGTTGGATTGCTTGCGAAATTAATTTCAAGGCTTATCCCGTTAAGCCCTGAAGATAAACTCGAAGAAGTTATGTATCTGGACTTGAATTTAATTTCTGTTTCAAGTGCTTCGGCCGTTGCGGCGGTCAAAGATGAATTAATGCACATGGGCCGGATTATTCATGACATGTTCGCGTTAGTCCGTGAGACTCTGTTCAGCTACGACTCGTCAAAGCTTGAAGAGCGCCGAAAGAAATTCGACAACTACGAGCAAAGCGTTAATAAAATCACTGAAGCTATTGCGGGCTACTCGTCTGAAATCTGGCAGCGCGGAGTCTCGGACGAAGTTTCGACTGTCTTGGGCTGCTACGTGAACGCCTCGTTAGATCTCGAACGAATCGGCGACCGTGCAGAAAATTTAATCGAACGCGCCGACCTCATGGATAATTATTTATCCGAAGACGCTATCAACGAATTAAAAGACATGTTCGATACGACGACTCTTTCTATTGATACTTCAATGAAATCTCTTAACGATGAAAATTCTTCCGAAGCTTGGAAGGTTATCAGGGATCTTGAAAAGAAAATTGACAATCAAGAAAGAACTTACCGCAAAGCTCACATAGATCGCCTTAACCGCGGCGAATGCGATCCGGAGAAGGGCGTGAACTTTATCTCGCTGCTTAGCAATCTCGAACGAATTGGAGATCACAGCAACAATATAGCAGGCTATACGCTGGATATTATTAAAAGTAATGTGTAGCTTTCTAGATTAACAACCTTAACCGAACACCCCAGCTTAATATAACCCCCTCGCCGCAAGCTGGCCCTCTTGGAAAGCAACCCCCCTGTCAGCAAGCTGACATCCCCCCTTTCAGGGAGGACGAGAGAGTTCTTCAAGATACTCTATTCCCTTTACACTCTTGCCTCTCCTGAAAGGGGAGGTGGTGAGCGAAGCGAACCGGAGGGGTTAATTTTTAAAAAGGGGAGGTACCTGAACGAAGTGAAGGCGGAGGGGGTTGGTTAAAAAAAATGAAAAAAATCTTAATAATATTTTTGCTAACCTTTGGAATTTTTCAAGGCGCGTTATATCTCACTGAAAGTCCTTCAATTAATATTAACGGCTCGCAGGCTTTTTATGACGTAAACGGAAAATTATTTCATGTTAAGCTGTCGCCCTCGTCTGAATGGCAAATCCCTATAAGGCTTGACGATATGGGCAAATGGCTTCCGCTCGTTGCAATCGGAGCAGAGGACGGACGATTCTGGAGGCATTCCGGAATTGATTTCCTTGCGCTTGGCCGGGCAATCTTTCAAGATATAACGCGCTTGCGAAGAGTCAGCGGAGCTTCGACAATTACAAGCCAAGTCATTCGCATGTCAATTTCAGAGCCAAGAGGCAGAAAAAGAAATATCGCGACAAAAATTCAAGAGTTCTTAATGGCCTCGAAGCTCGAAAAAATTTTAAGCAAGCAGGAAATTTTAGAGGCTTATTTAAATCTTGCTCCCTTCGGGGGAAATATCAGGGGCGTTCAAGCAGCGTCCCTTGTTTATTTTGGGAAGTCAGCGTCACAAATTTCTCCGGGCGAAGCCTGTTTATTAATCGGAATGCTCAAAGGCCCAACTCTTTACAGACCGGACACCCGCCCCGAAGCAGCAAGAAAGCGCCGCAACAATATAATAAATTTAATGGAGCGGAAAAAAATTTTTTCTCATGACGAAGCCAGACGCGCCCGCCTTGAAGATCTCCCGCGAAGAAAATTTGAACTCCCTCGAAGGGCTTATCATTTTACGGAGCTTGTCTTGAGTCAAAATATAAACTCTTCATTTAATACAAGCTTAAATCTTGAAGCTCAAACTAAGCTTGAAGCAATCCTGAAACAATCTTTAAATAATTTTCCCGAAGATGTCACGCTTGCGGCCGGAGTTGTTGACAATAAAACCGCAAGCCTCACAGCATGGGTTGGCAATGCGCGATTCAGTTATGCTAATAAAAATTGGGTTGACTGCGGTCTTGCTTTGAGATCGCCCGGTTCAACGCTAAAGCCCTTCGCGTATCTTTGCGCTATTGATAACGGAGAATTAACGCCTTCGACTCTTTTAGCTGATACTTCGATGGCTTTTTCCGGCCGCGCTCCTAGAAATTTTGATCTCAAATATCGCGGAGCTGTGAGCGCCCGTGTAGCTCTTTCAGAAAGTCTGAACGCTCCTGCGGTTAGAGTCCTGCGTTCGACAGGCAACGGGAAAATTTTATCGCTCATGCGTCAAACAGGCCTGAAGCATTTATCACAGAATGCGATTTATTACGGCGACAGTTTAATACTTGGCGGCTGTGATGTAACTTTGCTTGAAGAACTTGAAGCTTTTACTATGTTAGCTTCCCAGGGACTTCATAGGCCTTTGAGTTTATTGTCAAGCGATTTGAATTTTATTCCAGGTGAAAGGCTTGCTAGTCCGGAGGCTTGTTGGCTTGTCAGTGACATTTTGAAATATAACGGTGAGCTTTCATTGTTTGCCCGCGGGACTCTTGGGAGTCAATGGCGGATAGCTTTAAAGACCGGGACTTCTTACGGATTGCGTGACGCATGGGCGGCGGCATGGACTCCTGATTACACTGTCGTAGTGTGGGCGGGCAAGCCTGACGGAACTTCATGGGAAGGACTCGTAGGAGCAAGAGCGGCGGCTCCTGTTGCAGTAAAAATTTTGCGCGTCCTTTCTCCTAATTCAACATGGTACGAGAAGCCCGAAGGATTAATTTTGCGTCCGGTCTGTTCGCTTTCCGGCAAGCCTCCTACGGCTTTATGTCCAAGCATTAAAAACGAATGGGCTATAGCCGGCGTAACAAAAACTTTTCCATGTGATATGCACGTCATGAAATCCGGCCAAGTTAATATAAATCTTCCCAAAGGACTAAAACGTGAAGGCCCTGTGTTAAGCATAGTGTCGCCTATCCCGGGCGCGTCATATTTTGCGGCACCGTTCGACACTGAAAGAAAAATTCCCCTCAAGACCGAAGGAGCAGCCGAGCGCGTGTGGTGGTGGCTGGACGGAAATTTCATAGGCTCGTCATTGCCGGACAAAAATTTTTTTTATAACATTCCTGACGGTGAACACGTTGTGAGCGCCGCCGATACCACCGGACGAAGCGTCAAGGTTGACGTGAAAGTTTTTACGCCGGGAAGAACTCAAGTACAAAAATTATTTTGAAGACCTTTTTTAACTAACCCCCTCCGGCCTCCTTTCAGGCCCTCCCCTTTTTCTTCTAACTACAACCCCTCCGCCTTCGCTTCGTTCAGGCACCTCCCCTTTTTAAAAATTAACCCCTCCGGTTCGCTTCGCTCACCACCTCCCCTTTCAGGGGAGGCAAGGTGTAAAGGGAATAGAGTATCTTGAAAAAATCCTTGCGCCCCCTGTGAAGGGGGAGAGGGCCAGCTTGCTGGCGAGGGGGTTATTTTTCCACAAGAGGGCCAAGGGGTGGGGAAGTGTGCTTACTATATTTTTTTAAAGTAATGCTAAAATAATCGAAATCTTTTTTAAAAAGGAGTTTTATTTATGGCACGTGTTTATTACGAGAAGGACTGCGACCTCAACAAACTCTCCGGGAAAAAAATTGCGATCATTGGCTACGGTTCACAAGGCCACGCCCACGCCCTTAATCTTAGGGACTCAGGCTGTGATGTATCGTTGGACTTTATAAAGGCGGTAAGTCTTGGCCCGTTGCTGAAGCTGACGGATTCAAAGTTATGACGGTCAGCGAATGCACAAAAGAAGCAGACATAATTATGATTCTGATTAACGACGAGAAGCAGGCCGATCTCTACCGCAATGAAATCGCGCCTTACTTGACCGAAGGCAAAGCTATCGCGTTTGCTCACGGGTTTAATATCCGTTACAAGCAGATAGTCGCCCCCAAGGGCGTAGATGTTTTCATGGCTGCTCCCAAAGGCCCCGGCCATACGGTAAGAAGTCAATACGTCGCGGGCAAAGGTGTTCCTTGTCTTGTAGCAGTTGAACAGGACGCGTCAGGCAAGTGCCTTGATATTGCGCTTGCTTATATCGCCGGGATTGGCGGAGCGCGTGCAGGCGTACTTGAAACTACAATGCAGCAGGAAACAGAAACAGATCTTTTCGGCGAACAGACTGTCCTCTGCGGCGGAGTCGTTGACTTGATGCAGTGCGGCTTTGAAGTTTTATGCGAGGCCGGCTACGATCCTGTTAATGCCTACTTTGAATGTATCCACGAAATGAAATTGATAATCGACCTCGTGAACAGAGGCGGAGTCGCCGCAATGAATTATTCTATTTCAGATACTGCGGAGTTCGGCGAATATGTTTCAGGGCCGCGTGTCCTTCCTCATGAAGAGATCAAAGCCAACATGCGCAAAGTTCTTCAGGATATTCAGGACGGAACTTTCGCGGGACGCTGGATAGCTGAAAATAAAAACGGCCGTACATTCTTTAATTCAAAGCGCGATCAGCTTGCCAAGCACCCAATGGAAGTAATCGGCAAAGAATTAAGAGAACAAATGTTATGGAAGGGCGGCTCAAGCCTTGATGAAGTTTCGAAGTGAGAATATTAAATCAGGCCCGGAGCGTACGCCTAATGTAAGCTTACTTTATGCTCTCGGCCTCACTAAAGAAGAAATCAGCCGACCGATAATCGGAGTCGTTAATTCCTTCAGTGAAGTTGTCCCCGGTCATATGCACTTGGACAAAATCACTCAAGCCGTTAAAGAAGGAATCTACGCCGCCGGAGGAACGCCGATTGAATTTCCTGCTATAGCTGTCTGTGACGGAATAGCAATGGGACACGAGGGAATGAAGTATTCTCTTCCAAGCCGTGAATTAATTGCAGACAGCACAGAGTCTATGGCTCTTGCTCATCAATTTGACGGCCTCGTAATGGTTCCTAATTGTGACAAGAACGTCCCCGGGCTTTTAATGGCGGCCGCAAGGCTGAACATTCCGGCGATCTTTTGTGCAGGCGGGCCTATGTTGGCCGGGCATTTAAGCAGCGGAAAGAGAACTTGCCTGAGTCACATTTTTGAAGCGGTCGGAGCTTATCATGCCGGAAAAATTAACGACGCTGAACTTGATGACTATACTTCTAACGTTTGCCCGTCCTGCGGTTCATGCTCCGGAATGTACACGGCGAACTCAATGAACTGTCTTACCGAAGCTATAGGAATGTCGTTAAGAGGCAACGGGACAATCCCCGCTCCTTACTCCGCAAGAATAAGACTCGCAAAATTAACCGGAATGAAAATCATGGAGCTTGTAGAAAAAAATATCAGACCCCGTGACATAATGACGGCCAAGGCATTTGAGAATGCTCTTGCTGTAGATATGGCGCTCGGGTGTTCTACGAATACCATGCTTCACATTCCGGCGATAGCTCACGAGTCCGGCGTTGAAATTAATTTAGACAAGGCCAACGAGATCAGCGAACGTACTCCGAACTTATGTCACTTAGCTCCGGCCGGAGATACTTTCATGGAAGACTTAGACCGCGCCGGAGGAGTCTATGCTGTCATGAATGAGCTTGCTAAGAAAAATTTAATCGACACAAGCTTATTAACCGCGACAGGAAAGACAGTCGGAGAAAATATCGCGCCTGCAAATAATCTTGACCATGATATTATTCGCCCGATTGAAAATCCCTATTCGCCTTATGGAGGCATTGCGGTTTTGCGCGGCAATCTTGCTCCTGATGGTTGTGTTGTGAAGCGTTCGGCGGTTGCTAAGGAGATGTTAAAGCACGAGGGCCCGGCCCGAGTCTTTAATTCTGAAGACGAAGCAATCGAAGCTATTTATAATATGAAGATTAAGCCGGGCGATGTCGTAGTGATTCGTTACGAAGGCCCCAAGGGCGGCCCGGGAATGCGTGAAATGTTGAACCCGACAAGCGCAATCTGCGGCGCTGGACTCGATACGAGCGTAGCTTTAATTACAGACGGGAGATTTTCCGGAGCTACACGCGGCGCAAGTATCGGGCATGTATCGCCGGAGGCTGCTTCGGGAGGAAATATCGGGCTTGTTCAGGAAGGCGACATAATAAGCATAGACATTAACGCTTACAAAATTGAGCTGAAAGTTTCTGACGAGGAACTCGAAAAGCGCCGGGCCTCTTGGAAACCTTTAGAGCCTAAGATTAAAACGGGCTGGCTTGCTCGGTATGCCAAGCTCGTTACAAGCGCAGACAAGGGCGCAAGACTTCAATAAAAATATTTTTCAGAGTCTCCGAAAAAACTTCGGGGACTCTTTTTTTGTTTGAGATAATTAACTTTTCTCTTGACCTATCAAAAAACTGCTGATAAAATTCCATTCAACAAAGAAGTTTGACTCACATAATTTTTCCGTACATAGAAGGGAAATGAATCACTTGTCCAAAAATCTAAGAGGCTTTGCGAAAATCGCAACGCTTGTATTAATTTTATGCTCTTTTATTTTTGTCTGCACAGACAATTCCGAAGCAGCCAAAAAGAAAAAACGTTACGAAGACTGGCGGGGAGTCGCCGCGGATATGGCGCTTGAATTTAACGCGGCTATCGACGACGTAATCAGCGATAAGTACAGCGACGCTTATAAGCACGTCAACGACGCTTACTTTAAATATTACGAAGTTCAGGGCGTTGAAAGTACAGTCATGTATGCGATCTCGGCCGCCCGGGTCAATCATATCGAAGCACAATTCAGAGATATAAAACATGTTCTTCTTGGCAATCAGGAAAAAGAAAAAGGACTCCTCCTCCAACAAATCGAAGATTTAAAAATTAAAGTCTATAAAGACTCAATGGTCTTGGACGGCAAAGCAGAAATTTCAGATCCCGACTCCGTTGGCCAAGCTCTTTATGTCGATACAAAAGTCCCTAAGCCTGAATTC
>JAFSSV010000043.1 GCA_017450825.1 Synergistaceae bacterium | reverse complement strand
TCCCCCCTTGCAGGGGGGACGAGAGAGTCCTTCGACATACTATATTCCTTTTACACCTTGCCGCCCCGGAAAGGGGAGGTGCCTGAACGAAGTGAAGGCGGAGGGGTTAATTTTAAAATAAAGGGGGAGGTGGTGAGCGAAGCGAACCGGAGGGGTTGTTTTTAAAGAAAAGGGGAGGTGCCGAAGTGAGGTCGGAGGGGGTTGTGTTAAGGAATCCCACCACCGCAAGCGGCCCTCCCCCCTTCGAAGGGGGGCTTTGTGGTAGTTCTAATTAAGTCTCCCCCTAGGGGAGGTATATAGAAAATAAATTGTGTTCACTATAACGATAAACAAATGAAATGAGGCGTTAAAAAAAATGTGGGTCTTCTCACATAACAGGAACTGCGACAATAAATTATGGTTTGGTGAGCTTGCCCTTAACGGCTTTGAGCAATTTGTATTCAATGACGAGATAGTCCAGCCGCCTATATTTAATACCTACGATGATTTTGTTGAACATAGCTGGCCGGAATTTGTCGAAGATAATTCTTTCATGTAAATAAAAATAAAAATCATGCCCGAAAATTTTTTTACGCTAGGAATCGAAACAAGCTGCGACGATACAGGCGTAGCAATTTTAAAAAATGACAGGGAAGTTCTTTGCGAATACCTGTCGAGTCAAATTAAAGATCATTCGCGCTTCGGAGGAGTTGTCCCGGAGTTCGCGGCCCGAAAACATTTAGAAAATCTTTTGCCTTTAGTCAACGCGGCCTTAAACGAGGCATATATAAAAGGAAGAGATTTAAATTTAATTGCCGTGACTCGCGGGCCGGGTTTAATGGGATCGTTAATAATCGGAGTTCAGACTGCGTTGGCATTGTCGCAGGTCTGGAACGTGCCTTTAATAGGAGTCAATCATCTTGAAGGGCATTTGTTCGCGCCTCTTGTTGAGGCTGAAGATTTAGAGCCGCCGTTCTTGTCTTTAATAGTATCAGGCGGCCACACAGAGATTATAAAAGTTGAAGCCTTCGGAAAATATGAACTGCTTGGACAGACTCGTGACGATGCCGCGGGCGAAGCTTATGACAAGGCCGCGAGGGTTTTGGGCTTGAAATATCCCGGAGGGCCTGAAATTGATCGGCTTGCCAAGCTGGGAAATTCTAAGGCGTTTAACTTTCCAGTTCCGTTAAAAAATTCGGGTGAGATTGAGTTCAGTTTCAGCGGATTGAAGACGGCGCTATTAGGGCAAGTTAAAAAATTTCAGGAGGCCGGGCAAGAAATCCCGGTTGAAGATCTCTGTGCCTCGTTTGAGAAAGCAGTGACGGACTCTTTGATTTCAAAAATAAATCTTGCGGTCAAGCTCACGGGAATAAAACGTGTCGCCGCTTCCGGAGGAGTCTCAGCTAATAGTGCCCTGCGTGAAGCTTTGAGCGCGCAAAAAAATTTCAAGGCATGGCTTCCTGCTTTAAAGCGCTGTACGGATAACGCGGTAATGATTGCTATGGCCGGGAGGAATTCTTGGACCCGCGGGAATTTTTCAGGAGGCCCGGTAGTTCCGGATCCTGCGCTGCATGAAATTTAATAAGATAACCCCCACCACCGCAAGCGGCCCGCCAAAAACTCTCCCCCGAGGGAGGCTAAGATTCCTGCTACACAAAGCCTCCCCTTGGGGAGGTGGTGAACGAAGTGAACCGGAGGGGGTTGCTTTTAAACACAGTGGTTTTATAGAAAATAAATTGTGCTTGCTATAAAATTAAATTGCAAAAAATACGCTGTAAAAATTTTTCGCTTCCATATAAAATTACTTTTAAAATTTTTATTAAATATTCGGGAGGATTTGCATTATGAAAAAATTTGCGCTCGCTCTTGTCTGCGTCATGTTATTTGCCGGCGTGTCTTTTGGGTCTGAAGTCGTCAAGGCTTATACTACTATGGAAGAACCGCTTGCTCAAGCTTTGTTCGAAGCCTTTGAAAAAGAAACCGGAATCAAAGTTGAATGGGTAAGACTCTCCGGCGGAGAAGCTATCGCCCGTCTTGAAGCTGAACGCGCAAACCCTCAAGCGTCAATATGGGTTGGCGGTGTCGGTACTCAACACATTGAGGCGAAGCTGCGCGGTCTTTCTACGCCTTATCGTTCGAGGGTTGCCGGCAGCATTCCTGCTCGTTACCGTGATCCTGAAAATTTCTGGACAGGGCTTTACGTTGGGCCTATAGCCTTCTGCATGAACACCGACAGAGCTAAAGAGCTTGGACTCGAAATGCCTAAGAAATGGGCCGATCTTGTTAAACCCGAATATGCCAAGAAAGTTCGAGTCGCTCACCCAAGCACCTCCGGAACTGCTTACAACATGATTACGACCGTTATAAGAGTCTTCAACGGTGACGAGGACAAGGCCTTTGAATATTTCAAAGAGCTTTCAAAATCTATTGAACAATTCACGCGTTCAGGTTCAGCGCCGGGCAAGAGCTGTGCGCTTGGTGAGATACCTGTAGCGATTGGCTATTTGCATGACCAAGTTAAATTACAGCGTGAGGGCGCAAAAATTGAAATCGCAATCCCCGAAGACGGCACCGGCTTTGAAACTGCTTCAATGTCGATTTTGAAGGACGGCCCTGATCCTCTTAACGCTAAAAAATTATATGATTGGGTACTTGGCCAGAAGGCTATGGATATAATCGCCCGGTGGTATGTCATTCCGCTTTCAAAGCTTGCTACGCCGACCAACACAGGCTTCTCACTTGATAAAATGAATCTTGTCAATCAAGACGATCAATGGGATGCTTCGAATAAAGAGCGGCTTCTTGAACGCTGGAACAAAGAGATTTCGACTGCACCTGCAAAATAACTCAAAACACCTTTACATTAAAATTTTTGAATTGGGGTTAGGAATTAATGTCCTAGCTCCTTTTTTTAATTAAGTTAAGGAGATAATAAAATTTGAACAAAAGGTTTATAAATTTTTTAATGATTCTTTTATTCGTTGTGCTTGTAGGAGCTTGGATATATACGAGCGTACGCGACGAATTTTTAAAAATAACCCAAGCCGGCCAGCGTCAAACTGTTGAAACTATAGCCGCGGGTTATCCGGCTGAAGGAGATCTTGACGAATGGTTAAAGCGCTTGGAAGAAAGCAGCGAATATAAAATTATTTTTATTCCGGAGCTTCCAATGCCGGGCGAAAAGTTAAGTGTAACTCCTAAAGGCGATAAAGATCTTGCGGCGCTTTCAGAAAGTTCGGTGCTTGATTCTGAATTTTCTAAGGGATTCGATAATGCTGCATACGAAGAAATTTACAGGAGTTCTCACGGCTGGAAGGTCGGCGGTAAAGAAGATCAAGCTTTATTTTTTGCTCCGGCTGTAGACTTAAAGACTCATGACGTAGAAGGTGCGTTAGTCTTTGCCTTTGATACTGGAAGCGAACAGAACTTCATGAGAATGTTGAATACGCTTTTCGCCGGAGCGTTTATTTTGTTTGCTGTAGTTATCTGGCAGTTAATGATGAGTCGCGATCCTATTGTCGGCTTTGCCTTGGCCGGATTGTTTTTAATTACGCTTACGTTTGTAGCTTACCCGTTATTCGAAGCGGTGAGGCTTTCATTAATTGAGAACGGAAAATTTTCTCTTTCAATCTGGAAGACGATTCTAAAATCTCAAAGCTATATGTCAGCGTTATGGGGGAGCTTAGAGCTAGGCTGCTGGACGGCGACATTTTCGACTCTTGCGGGATTTTTATTTGCCTTTGTTGTAACGCGGACGAACGCGCCTTATAAAAAAATAATTTCTACTATGGGTATCTTGCCTGTAATCTCGCCGCCGTTCTCGTTGACTCTTTCAATAATTTTATTACTTGGCAACAACGGATTAATAACCCGCTGGCTAAAAACAATAGGCTTGAACTTTTCTATTTACGGACTTCCCGGGCTTGTGCTTGTTCAGACTATGGGAATGTTTCCGATAGCGTTTTTGACTCTAACGGGAGTCTTGCAGGCTATCGACTCGACTTACGAAGAAGCCTCGTTGAATTTATCCGCCGGGAGATTAAAAACTTTTCTTTCTATAACGTTGCCGCTTACATTGCCGGGGTTATTAAGCTCATGGCTTTTAGTATTTACTACGTCATTAGCGGACTTTGCGAATCCTTTATTGCTTGCGGGGGATTTAAGAGTTCTTTCGCTTGAAAGTTATATAGAAGTCACCGGAATGAACAGGCTTGGTCACGGGGCGGCGCTTTCTATTTTGTTATTGTTGCCGACGTGGACGGCCTTTCTTGTTCAAAGATTTTGGGTAGCTAAGAAATCTTACGTGACAGTTACGGGCAAGCCTTCGGGAAGAATAACGGAGCTAACGACTCCGACAGTACGAAGAATTTTAACGGGAATAATTTTCCTGATAATTTTCTTTTTGATTTTGTTGTACGGTACGATCTTCGCGGGGTGTTTTGTTAAGAATTGGGGCATTGATTACACCTTCAGCCTTGAGAACATAAAAGAAGCTGTAATGCGTTCGGGCGATGCGTTGTTTGACACGGTGACTCTTGCGGCGATAGCTACTCCATTAGCAGGAATTATCGCAATGATAGCGGCGCTTTTAATAGTAAGAAAAAAATTTCACGGCAAGAGATTGCTTGAGATGTTATTAATGACTCCGTTTGCTTTGCCGGGGACTTTAGTCGGCATAAGTTATATTCTTGCGTTCAATCATGCGCCGATTATTTTAGTTGGTACGGCGGCGATAATAATTATTAACTATGTTGTTCGTGAGCTTCCTGTAGGAATTGAAGGAGGCATAGCTTCATTAAGACAGATAGATCCTTCGATTGAGGAGGCTGCAACGGACTTAGGAGCGGATCAAGCTACTGTATTTAAGACGATTGTATTGCCTTTAGTGAGGCCGGCGTTTTTGTCCAGTATGTCATATACGTTTGTGAGATCAATGACTGCTGTAAGCGCTGTAATATTTTTAATTTCGGCCAAGTGGTATCACTTGACTGTATTAATTTATAATTTCTCAGAGAATTTGCGCTTTGGTCTTGCGAGTGTTCTTTCGACTGTATTAATAATAATTGTCTTTGGGGCGTTTGGATTAATGCGTTTGCTTGTTCGGGAGAATACGAATTTAATGAAGAACGTCACGTAAAAAAGCTAATCCCACCACCGCAAGCGTTTTTTGAGTAAGGAATCCCCCCGCCGCAAGCGGCCCTCCCCCCTTAAAAGGGGGGCTTTAGGGTATTACTAACAAAGCCTCCCCTTGGGGAGGTGGTGAACGAAGTGAACCGGAGGGGGTTGTTAAAAAAAAATTTTTTTTAGAAATACCCCCTTCGCCAGCAAGCTGCCCCTCTTGGAGGGCAACCCCCCTGTCAACAAGCTGACATCCC
>JAFSSV010000042.1 GCA_017450825.1 Synergistaceae bacterium | reverse complement strand
TTTTTTTGTGATATTATTTCAAGCTAGAGGTGAAATTTTTTGAACGAAATTAAAAAAATTTTACAGGAACTCCACGAAAATAATATCTCAGTCGAAGAAGCATACTTGAAATTAAAAGAAGCTCCCTTTGAAGATATTGGCTACGCAAAAATAGATTTTCACAGGAAATTACGCCAAGGGGCAAGCGAAGTTATATACGGCGCAGGAAAAACTCCGGAACAAATCGCAGGCATTATAAATCTAATGCAGGCTCATAATCAAAAAGCAATCTTAATAACCCGCCTTTCTCAAGAAAAATTTAACGAGCTTGAAAAAATTGGCTGCAAAATAAATTATTTTTCTCAAGCTCAGCTCGGAGTGTTCGGAGAATTTCCCAAGCCCGAAGGGAAAAATTTTATTGTCGTCGCTACCGGAGGCACAAGCGATATTCCTGTCGCTGAAGAGGCCGCCCTGACCGCTGAATTTCTCGGCAATCATGTAACGCGATTATATGACGTTGGAGTCTCCGGCCTTCACAGAGTCCTTTCTCATGTTGACGAGATCATGAGCGCCTCTGTTATTGTCGCAGTCGCAGGAATGGAAGGAGCTTTAGCCAGCGTACTCGGAGGCTTGGCCGATTGTCCGGTTATCGCCGTGCCTACAAGCATTGGCTACGGGGCTTCGTTCGGAGGAGTCGCCGCCTTGCTCGCTATGCTGAACTCCTGTGCAAGCGGAGTGAGTGTCGTTAATATCGACAACGGATTCGGAGCAGGCTATCTCGCAAGCATGATAAATAAAATCAAAAATTAATTTATTTAAAAGGAAATTTTTTTATTTCATGAGCAAAAAAATTTTTTGTTTAGTTTTTATTTTTGTATTAGTCTTAGCGCCTTCAAGCCCGGCCGATGTAATTGAAAGCGGCCGCTGGGAAATTTACGGCCAAGGCTGGACTGAAAAAGAATTTGTAAGAATAGCTTTCACTGCCGAAGGCTATTTGAATTTACAGTGCGTTTCTTTAGATAAGATTGACAGCACCGTGAAAATCTTACAGAGCCTCGATAAATATATAAGCCGCGATCTTGTTGAAGGAAATGTTACGGTTGTGAAGAGCTGTGATATTGATCTAAGCATTTACGCTACTGACTGGGGCTTGAAGGTCGATCAGGATTATTCGCCGAACATTCTCGATTATCCTTTGCTGCTTCCTAAAAATCCTCCGACAGCCAGCTATCCTTTTGTGTTCCCTTCTAAGAGTCTTGATAACTTGACCTGTACAATCTCCCTTACTTCTGAAACTTCCGGCAAGCTCAGAATAAAAGGTTATGTTGATGTTGATACAATAGGTAACTGTGAAGTTAATATAGACAGCGCAATCTGGAAGCAAAATACCGAACGCCCCGCAATGGACAGCAGCACCGGAAGCGGTTGTAATTCCGGCTGGAACTTGCTTTCAGTTTTATTAATAATGATTTTTTTAAAAAAGGCATTCAGGAGTTGTTAATCAAGCATGTTCGGAACTGACATAGGAATAGATTTAGGAACGGCTACAGTTCTTATTTACGAAAAACATCACGGCGTTGTATTGCGTGAGCCTTCGGTTGTTGCCGTTGATCAGGACACAGGAAATATTTTAGCCGTTGGAGCTGACGCGAAAAGCATGGTAGGCCGAACGCCCGGGAGCATTATTTCCGTAAGGCCCTTGCGCGATGGAGTTATAGCTAACTACGCAATGACAGAAGCAATGCTGCAATATTTTATTCGCCGCGTCACTAAAGGCGCTCAAAAATTTTTTAAGAACCGGGCAATGATTTGCGTACCCTCCGGAGCTACTGACGTTGAAAGGCGCGCAGTCCTCGAAGCAGCGTTAGAAGTCGGAGCGCGTGAAGCTTATTTAATCGAAGAGCCAATGGCCGCCGCAATCGGAGCTGATTTAAAAGTCGAAGAAGCCCTCGGAAAAATGATAGTTGACATAGGAGGCGGCACGACTGATATAGCCGTTATTTCTCTTGGAGGAGTCGTTACCTCAAAATCTTTGAGGCTTGGCGGCGATAAATTTGACGAAGGCATCGTGAAATATTTACGCCGTCAATATAATCTCGCAATCGGCGAACAGACAGCAGAGCATATAAAAATTATGATTGGAACTTGTATGCCGCTTGAAGAAGACGAACGCATGATAGTTAAAGGCCGCGATTTAGTTCAAGGCTTGCCGCGCTCAATAGAAGTCACAAGCAGCGCGATTAATATGGCTATCGGAGAAATGGTGCAGACTTTGATAGACGGAATAAGAAATGTTTTAGAGCTAACCCCGCCGGAATTATCGGCCGACATAATCGACAGAGGGATCGTCTTGACGGGCGGCGGCGCTTTGTTAAGAGGACTCCCGGAGTTAATAGCACAGCAGGTCGGAATAACTTGCTTCACAGCAGAAAACCCAATGGAAAGCGTAGCGCTTGGAACAGGCAAGGCGCTCGCTGAAATCGACAACTTAAAGATTTCAGGGCGTTCAAATATGCTGATTAATTTAAAACGTTCAGGGAGAAAGCGATATTAAAAAATGAACAGAGGTATATATTCAGCCGCGGCAGGAATGCTCGTGCAGGAAACAAATTTAGACGTAGTTACAAATAATCTTGCCAACGTTGACAGTCCCGGCTACAAAAGACGTGTCAGCGCTAACGCAGATTTTTCAGCTTTGCTTGACCGTATAGAAAAAGTTTCAGAGGACGGCGAAACAAAATTAACTACAGTGCTTCCGGCCGATATGCCTTTCAAGGGCCGGCAGATTATAGGCTCGGTTGCTCTTGCCACGGTCTTTTCAGAGGACGTAATGGACACAAGTCCCGGCGTAGTCAAGCCCACCGAAAATCCTTTTGATATGGCTATAGACGGCCCGGGATTCTTCGCCGTTGCCGACAACGAAGGAAATACTTTTTATACTCGTCAGGGAAATTTTTTGCTCAATAACGAAGGCAATATAATCACGCCCAACGGAATGACAGTTCAGGGCGAGGGCGGAGCAATCACAATCCCCGCTGATGCTCGGAGCGTAACGATTAACCGAACAGGACAGGTTATAGCTAATAATGAAATCGTCGGGCGCGTGAGCGTCTTCAACTTCGCTAACCCTACTTATTTAAGACACGAGGCAAGAAATCTTTTATCTCCCACCGAAGCTTCAGGCGAACCCGAAGCAATCGAGAACGCCCGCGTCTGGAGCGGCGCTCTTGAAATGTCAAATGTAAGTGTAGTTGAAGAAATGGTGCGCATGATCGAAGCTCAAAGAGTCTATGAGGGAGCGTCAAAGGCCTTAATGACTCATGACGAACAGACAAGCAAGCTCATAACTTCATTCAGCAGAGGGTAAAAGAAAGACCCTCTTAATAAATAACCCTTTGTTAGAAAGCAACCCCTCGCCAGCAAGCTTGGCCTTTTGTTAGAAAGCAACCTCCACCACCGCAAGCGGTTTTTGAGTAAGGAATCCCCCCGCCGCAAGCGGCCCTCCCCCCTTAAAAGGGGGGCTTTAGGGTATTACTAACAAAGCCTCCCCTTGGGGAGGTGGCCTGAAGGGCCGGAAGGGGTTGTTAAAAAATAGGAGGTGCTTGGCCGAAGTGAGGTCGGAGGGGTTGCAGTTAAGAAGAATAGAAGAATTTTTTAAAAAAGGAGCGCAAAATTAAAACATGCTTAGATCTTTATGGACAATCGCTACGGGAATGATAGCGCAGCAGACTCACTTGGATGTAGTCACTCATAACTTGGCAAACGTAAACACTCACGGCTATAAAAAACGCCGCGCCGATTTTGAAGATTTAATGTATCAGATTAACAGGGAGCCGGGCTCGCCGATTGAGAACGGTTCAGTTGTTCCTACGGGAGTTCAGGTCGGACTTGGCACAAGAGTCATAGCAACTCCGAGCTTCATGGTTCAGGGAAATTTCCAGATCACTGACGGCCCTCTGGACTGGGCAATAATTGACACTAACGGCTTCTTTCAGGTTAATATGGGCAACGGACAAATCGGCTACACAAGGGGCGGATCATGGCAGCTCGACAACGAAGGCCAGATCGTCAACGAGGACGGATATTTATTAGAACCGGCAATCACGATTCCTCAGAATGCAATGTCGATTCAATTGTCGCCTACTGGAGTTGTAAGCGTCCGTACTCCCGATCAAGAAGAATTACAAGAGGTCGGACAGATCGAATTAGCGCGCTTTATCAACCCGGCCGGACTTAGAGCAGTCGGCGATAGACTCTTCGTTAGAACTGACGCACGCGGCGAACCTATCGTGGCCGCTCCCGGTACTGACGGAATGCCGCAGGTGACTCAAAACGTCGTTGAAATGTCTAACGTTCAAGTCGTTGAAGAAATGGTAGAAATGATAGTCGCGCAACGAGCTTACGAGGCTAACTCAAAAGGGATTCAGACCGCTGATGATTTATTAAGAATCGCGAACGGCTTGAAGAGATAAAAAAAAATTTTTTAGACGTTATGAATTTTAAATTTTTTAAGCAGGGGCAAATAAGATTGCTCCTTTTTTTTACATTCTTGAGCTTGATTATTTTTGCGGACAGTGCCAGAGCCGCTCAAAATATAATCATAGAAATCCCCGAAGTAATTTACGCCGGTAAAAATTCTTTCCCGTTGTCAAGCGTTGCAAGGATCACCGGAGGAAATTCCAAGACCCGAAAAATTTTAGGAGGCTTGACTCTTTTTTCAGACGGTAGGACTCTTTCCCGTCAAGAAGTCCTCCGCGCTATAAATCAAAGCGACGCAAGCGACGCAAGAATAGAATTATACATGCCTTCTTATTCAAGAATTGAGTCTCCGGCTTACGAAGGAAATTTTACAGAGACTCCGCCCGAAAAAATTTCACGTTCAGTTCAAGACCTCGTACCCCTTATAAAAAATCTTTCAGCTTGGAACGGAGGCTTGGAAATTTCTTCTAACGCTCCCGTCCCTGACGGAAAATTAATCGACCCTCCAAGCATTACCCCAGGAACAGGCACGGTTAATTTAAGATTTCGTGACTCAAACGGCAAAGTAAAATCGCTTCCTGTTCGTTTGACATGGACTCAAAATGCAATGATAGCCGCTCATAATATTAAAAAAGGCGACAAGATCAGGCCGCAGGATTTAATCTCACGCCCAATGAAAATAACCCGGCCCGGAGTCTACGCCTCTAACCCGAACGAGATCGCTGGCTTCGTTGCTGAAAAAAATTTCAAGCAGGGCGAGCCTGTAACTTTAAAAGATTTAACAAGCTCGAATGTTATTAAAAGGGGAAGACAAGTAAAAATTATTGCGCGTTACGGCCCGGCAAGTGCCAGCGTTGATGGAATTCTTCTGGAGGACGCAAGGCCCGGCGAATGGGTAAGAGTTCGTAGGGTTGACGACAGGCGCGTTACACTTCAGGCAAGAGTCATTAATGAAAATCAAGTCGAAGTTCAGGTAGAATAATTTTTTAGGAGGAGATGTCTTATGCGAAAAATTTTTTTATGCTCAATAATTTTTGTTTTGGGTCTTAGCGTTTCAGCAGGCGCTCAGTCACTCTGGAACGATAACGCGAACTGGTTTGCTGATGCCCGGCCCGGAAGAGTCGGCGACATTATCACCGTATTAATTAATGAACGTACGGACGCTAAAGACGAGGCGACAATGGACGTTCAAAAAGCTACAAGCAACACCGTAAGCAACGGGACAGGAATTCTAAACTTTATACGCGGCATAACTTTCAGCTCAACTAACGCCGCGGCCGGTGACGGTTCGGTCGAACGCAAGCACCATGCTACAGGTACGCTGGCCTGTCTTGTAACTGAAGTATTGCCTAATGGAAATCTCGTCATAGAAGGCACACGTGACATAAGAACAAGCGAAGAGATTTTACAGTTCCAGTTAATCGGGGTCATTCGTCCTCAAGACGTTACGGCAGACAATCAAATCAGCAGCCAGTTAATAGCTAATGCCGAACTTGCTGTCAAAGGCAAGGGAGTAATCTCACGGACTCAAAAGGTCGGAATCATTACAAAAATTTTACAGGAAGTATTTTAAAAGATCATGAGAAAAATTTTTTTAACGCTCTTAATAATATTTCTTGCTCTTAAAGCTGAAACTTCTTTTGCGGCCGTGAACTTGCAGGATATGGACTTCACGAGAGTCAATCCTTCTGTAAGAATAAAAGATATTACCGAAGTCGAAGGAGCTAGGGGAAATCAGCTCACAGGTATCGGACTCGTAACGGGCTTGAACGGGACGGGCGATAATTCACCAATGGCCGTTCAAATGATTAGAAACGTAATGAGAAATTTCGGCGTAACTCTTGATACCCGTTCAGTAAGGACTCGTAATGTAGCAGTAGTAGCTCTTACAGCAAACCTGCCGCCTTACGTAAGGCCCGGACAAAATATTGACGTGAACGTCAACACAATGGGCAACGCTTCAAACTTGCAGGGCGGAATGTTGATTCAGTCGCCGCTCAGAGCTGCTGACGGGAAAGTTTACGCTGTCGCTCAAGGGCCTGTTATAGTCGGAGGAATGAGCGCCCAAGGTGCAGCAGCTACACGGACACAAAATATTCCTACGGCCGGAAGAGTCCCCGGAGGCGCTATAGTTGAACGAGAAGTCCCCAGCGATTTTACGGCCGGAGGACAAGTTGCTTTGTTATTGCGCGAGCCGGATTTTACGACAGCTCAAAGAATAGCCGACGCAATTAACAGGACTTACGGAGTCGTAGCTTATGCCGTTGACGCGGGACGGGTTGAAGTTAATTTGCCCGGACAATACGTCCAAGCTCCTACGGCTTTTCTTGCTAACATGGGCGGGCTTGAGGTCGAACCTGATACAAGCGCAAAGGTTGCCGTCAACGAACGAACAGGAACTGTCGTAATGGGCGGCAACGTAAGAATAAGTTCAGTAGGAGTCGCTCATGGAAATCTTGTCGTAAATGTTGCTGACGATCCTAACGTAGTTCAGCCTGAAAGCTTCAGCGAAGGCCGTACGGTTGTAACCCGCCGAACTGATATTACAGTTGATGAAGAGGGCGGAAGCATGATCGCTATGCCGGCTACAACAACCGTAAGAGATTTAGTTAGAGTTTTGAATTCTCTTGGCGCTCGTCCCCGCGATATTATAGAAATCTTACAGGCAATCGACAGAGCCGGAGCTTTGCACGGGGAACTTGTTACTATGTAGGCATGAAAATTTTATTTATAAATGTCTTATGCGGAACAGGGAGTCACGGAAAAATCGCCGCCGCTCAAGCCGAAGAGTTTGCAAGCCAAGGGCATGAAGTAAAAATAGCTTATGGGCGCGACTCAAAATTTCCTGAACGATTAAAAAAATTTGCCGTAAGGATTGGATCTGTTCCTGATATGTACGGTCATGCTTTGCTTACAAGACTTACAGACCGCAACGGATTTTTTTCAAGACACGCTACTAAAAAATTTTTGAGCTGGGCCGATAAGTTCGACCCGGATTTTTTATGGCTGCATAATATTCACGGGTATTTTATAAATATTGAACTGCTCTTCAACTGGATCAAAGCCCGGCCCAAAATGAAAGTCTTTTGGACTCTTCACGACTGCTGGAGCTTCACGGGGCATTGCGCTTTCTTTACGGCGGTTGGTTGTGAGAAATGGAAGACTCATTGTTTCGATTGCCCGCAAAAAAATAATTACCCCGCAAGCTTTGTCGACAACAGTTATAAAAATTTCGAGCGCAAAAGAAATTTATTCACCGGCGTTAAAGATATGACTCTGATAACGCCTTCAAAATGGTTAGCAGGTTTAGTAGCTCAAAGCTTCTTGAGCGAATACCCTTGCGAAGTTCGTTACAACACTATCAATAAAAATATTTTCAAGCCGACCCCTAGCGACTTTAGAAAAAGATTTAAGCTTGAAAATAAAAAAATCATTCTCGGAGTCACTAACATATGGGAGCCGCGCAAAGGTCTTGGAGATTTCATAAAGCTGTCTGAAGTTCTTGATCCCGAAAAATTTGCTGTTATTCTCGTTGGCTTTAAGCCAAAGGAAGTTCGCAGCCTTCCAGAAAAAATTATCGACATTCCCCGAACGAACAGCGCCGAAGAGTTAGCAGAAATTTATACTGCCGCGGACGTTCTTTTTAATCCGACTTACGAAGATAATTACCCGACTGTTAATCTTGAGGCCGAGGCTTGCGGAACTCCGGTTATAACTTACGACACCGGAGGATCGCCCGAAACTGTGAGATTAAAAAATTCACGCGTCATTAAATGCGGAGATCTTGAAGCCGCAAAAAATTTAATTCTCAAAGGAGAAATTTTTTATCATGATACGAGGCATAAGCAGTTCAAAAATTGTAAACACAAAAATTGATCCGGAAATTCACAAGACTGACGAGGCAAAAAAATTAAAAGAAACCTGCCAGCAGTTTGAAAGTATTTTATGGGCCAAGCTCTGGAAGGATATGCGTAACTCTGCTATGTCCATAAGCGGCGCAGATCAAGGACGGCCTTATAAACAAATGGAAGAGCTTTCACTTGAAATGGCGACTGATGACCTTGTAGAAAGCTCCGGCGGGGCGGGCCTCTGGAAGATGTTATACGACAGTATGATCAGCAAGGTTGCCGCAGATCATGAAGCAGCACAGCGCAAGCAGGCTGACGAAGAAGCCGCAGGCTTTAACGCATTGGGCTGAAAGCAAAGTAAAAATTTTTATGGAGGAATAAAATTTTGAAAGAGCTTAATATCTACTTGGAAGATGGAAGTTTTGGCGGCAATGTAATCATGGAGAGCCATGATTCGAAAGTCAAAGCCCTTCGTGTAAGAAGAGAGGACATTCCTCACTTCGGGAAGGGGAAGGAGTTAAGCACACGCGGAATTTATTTCCTTTTGATGGAGAAGGATAATATTTACGTTGGGCAAACTTCAAACTTGTTAGATAACCGTATGTTTGCTCCTCATACCGGCAATATTGATTCACGGTGGCATACTGTCATAGCATTTGCGTTTCCTGACTGGATAGACGACAGCCAGTTACGTTTTATTGAGAATGCGATGTGTGAACACGTATATAAAAAATATGGTCACTGTGAAACAAGCAGCCCGGCTCGCGAAAATTGTAATGAAGCCTACCGCAAAAAAATCTATCCATTCGGAATTGCTCACCTTCACCTCTGTCAAAGTTATCTCGAAGATATGGAATTTTATCTTGAGACCTTTGAAAGACTAGGCGGACTTTTTGGGGAAATTTCTATACCGCCTCAGCCGCCTGAAGAAAACAACCTTCAGCCCGAAGAAGAATTTTATTTCAAAAATTCTAGTCGAGACGCAGAAGGCACGCTAATCATTACTAGCGACACCCCACGAAATTTCATTCTCAAAGCAGGCTCTAAAATTTCAGACGGGCTTTTAGAATGGAGAGGACGAGATTCAGTTTTACAACAACGAGCGCAATTCGAGGCGGAAGGTAAATTGTTAAATAGAGTCTTAACAAGCGACGAATATTTTAAAAGTCCACATGCCGCTGTAGAATTTTTGAACGGAGGCTCGATAAACGCTTTAATTTATTGGAAAAATAAAAACGGACTCACTCTAGGCGAAGTGTTAAAATCCCAAAAGGATTCATAAAAATTTTTAAGGAGGTCTTATCATGACGAGAAAAAATTTTTTCGTTGCGCTTGTCTTGTTTGTGTTAGTGATAGCTCTTGCAGCTCCAGCTACAGCCGCCCCCAAAAATTCTGATGAAATAACTTTCACCGGCGATCTTACTGTCGAAGCTAACGGCCAAGAAACTCAAATCCAAGGCTCCGGAAAAATTTCCATGCCGCAGCCCTTCGGAGCAGAAACTCAAGACGATCACGTCACAGCAATTCCTATGGCTTTTAAAGAAGACGGACGCTTGACCGAAAAAGCCGCCTTGACCGTCACAACTTCAAAGCCCTTCACGATAGGCGGTGCTAAAGTCCTTACGGTCTATAAACTTGAAAAAAGCGAAGAACAAGGCGAAGAAGCCGTGCTTAAATTAGTCCCAGTTGACCCCGGCAAGCTTACAGAAGACGAAAGAGATTACGTAAGCGACTCGGCCAAGAAAAAGAAAGCAAGCTATAAAATTCCCGCCGGAACTCAAGACTATTTTATTTATATTGGCGACGGCACTCCGGACGACCAAGACGAAGAAGAACGGGACGCAGTAGTGTTATTATTCTTAAAAATGTCAGTAAAATAAAAAATATTATAAGCACAGTTTATTTTTTATAAAACCACTCCGCCTTCCCTTCGGCCAGGCACCTCCTATTTTTTAACAACCCCCTCCGGTTCACTTCGTTCACCACCTCCCCAAGGGGAGGCTTGATTAGCACTACCATAAGCCCCCCTTTTAAGGGGGGAGGGCCGCTTGCGGCGGGGGGATTCCTTACTCAAAAACCGCTTGCGGTGGAAGGGTTTGTTCGCCATCAGGTTATAGTTTTTTAAGTGTGCTTAGTATAACTCCCCCTCTTAATTAATTAAGAAGGGGAGATTTTTTTTACAGCGCTATATTTTTTTCAGCGTCGTTTAGAATTTCCGTCACGTTCGCTCCGATTATGTCCAAGCCCTCGGCCTTGATTAATTTTACAATCGGGATCCCGTAAAAATTTTCCGCAAGGTCTTTAATATATCCGTAGCCGTAAGCTTCGTTGAAAATTTTTCCGCCGGCTGTCGTTACGTATATAAGCCTCTTGGCTTTGCAGAGTCCTAAAGGTTGTCCGTCCGGCAAATATTTAAACGTAAGCCCGACTATATTAATAGCCTCAATATAATTTTTTAAAATCGCCGGGAACGATAAATCCCAAAAAGGCGCGGCGATTAAAATTTCTTCAGCCTCCGAAAAAATTTTTGCATCGTTGAAGAGCGGATCAGAAAAATCTTCACGCTCTGATAACTTCGTTCGATATTCAAGCATAGAATAATCTAACGGGGTATTATCGGGTTTAATCTCTAAAATTTCTCTGTCGCCTTTTATTCGCTCAAGGACTCGCTGCGCAAGCCATAACGTTCTTGACGCAGGGCGAACGCATGTATTAATAAATAAAATCATATTAACAAAAGCCCCTCGCAAAATAGCAAGGGGTTATCTTAAAAATTTTTTTTACTTAACTGTAAAGTCTTTCAACTGCTCCGTGAACTTCTTCGAGCTTCGGCTCGTAAGGCTGAGGATAACGCCCGAAGCATACGTCCATCTGTTCATAGAATGAAACTGTATCGAGTCCTACAAATCTCTGAACAATAGCTTCAGATGTAGGCATGTAACGAATCTTTCCGTCATACATTTTTACAACCGTAACGCCGCTCACGCCTTCTGAAAGCAAAATCACTGCGGCCGCTCCGATCTGTTTGCCGAATTTTACGTCATAGGCCGCTGTCGAGCCGCTGCGGACTATGTGGCTTGGAATGACCTCACGGATTTCAGGAATTTCAAAAACTCCGGGGACATACATTCCGGAAGTTTTCATGAACTGTTTAATCTCCGGGTCTACTTTCATCATTTCTTCGAGTCTGTTCTTAACGAAGAGGCCCGCGCCCGCAAGCTTGGGGTGACCGAATGAGTCGCTTGCCTTGCCGCCACCGTCGGAGAATAACTTTCCGTCTTCGCCTTTTACTCCTTCAGCTACAACGATCGTATAAGTTCCGGCGTGAACGTCTGAGTTCAAAATCCTGCGAATATAATAATGTTTCAAGTGAGCGTATACGGCGTTGAAGTCTACCGGGACTTCAGGAATTAATATGCAGTCCGCGTCCGCCGCAATGCCGCCTCTGAAGGCCGTGTGTCCTGCGTAACGTCCGAAGACTTCGATTACCATGATTCTGTTATGAGTCGTTCCGGTTGTCTTGAGGTCGTCAACTATGTTAGCAATTTTATTAATTGCCGAGTCGCCTCCGACTGAATAAGTCTGAAGGTCAAGATCCATTGTCTTCGGAGCATGAACGCAAGGGATCCCGTGTTCTGAAAGGTCAACAACTACGCTTCCCGTGTCATCGCCGCCGGAAATCACAAGCCCGTCAAGGTTATGCTTGCGAAGGCCCATCATTATACGGTCGTATTTGTCGGGGTCGTCGATCTTGGAAATTTTTACGCGGCTGTGTCCAGCGTCGCTTCCGGCGAACTGTGAATTAACGTGATCTGTTCTTTCTTCGTCAAGTTCAACGAGGCGATCAAAATTTACAAGGTTATAGAGTCCTGCGTAGCCGTTGGGAATCGTGAAGGTGTGCATTCCGCGCAGAATGGCCGCCATGTACGCGCCACTAATGACTGCATTAAGTCCGCCGCAGTCGCCGCCCGAAGGAATAATACCGATGTTCTTCATTTTGCGTCTTTCGTCCGCCAAAATAAAAACTCCCTTCAAAAAATTATTGAATTAACATGAAATTTTATGAACTAGATAAATATAGTTAATTATATACCGCAAAATCTCTAATGACATAAAAAAATAATGGATTAAAATAATTCCATTCACAGATTAAAAATTCAAAAAAATTTTTTCGTAAAAAATTTCCAGACCGCCTGCACAGGGTCAGAAGGAGGATAATTTTTTAATGACTGAAAAAAAATATATAGCTGCAATCGACCAAGGCACAACGAGTACGCGCTGTATCTTGTTCACAAGGGACGGCCGCCCGGCTGCATCTGCTCAAATGGAACATGAACAGATCTTCCCGCAGCCCGGTTGGGTTGAACATAATGCTATGGAAATCTGGAGCAGGACTCAGGACGTTATCCGCAGCGCTCTTGCTGAAGTCAACGCTTCCGCCGATGACATTGCCGCCGCAGGCATTACCAATCAGCGCGAAACTACAGTTGTATGGGATAAAGCTACAGGCAAGCCGATATATAACGCTATTGTCTGGCAATGCACAAGGACTCAAGATTTTTGCGCGGAATGGTTAAAGAAACCAGGCTGGGGTCAAAACGAAAAAGGCGAAGGAAAAGTCAAAGACATAACCGGCCTTCTTATTAATCCGTATTTCTCCGGGACTAAAATTCGTTGGATTCTTGATAACGTCGAAGGCGCAAGAGAAAAAGCCGAGCGCGGCGAATTACTCTTCGGCAATACAGATACTTGGCTTATCTGGAACTTGACCGGCGGAGTCAAAGGCGGCGTTCACGTTACGGACGTTTCAAACGCTTCCCGAACTCTTTTAATGAACATCAAGACTTGCCAATGGGACGAGGAAATGTTGAAAGAGTTACAAATCCCCGCCTCCATGCTCCCGAAGATAATGCCTTCAAGTTACGTTTACGGCTATACAGTTAAGGAAGGCCCCTTCGGTGGGGAAATTCCTGTCGCCGGAGATCTTGGAGATCAGCAGGCCGCGTTGTTCGGTCAAGCTTGCCTCAGTGAAGGCGAGGCCAAGAACACTTACGGAACCGGCTGCTTCATGCTTATGAACATCGGCGACAAGCCTATCGCTTCAAAGAATGGACTGCTTACTACTGCTTTTTATTCAAGAGAACCGGGCAAGTGCTATTACGCGCTTGAAGGTTCAATCGCTATCGCCGGAGCTGCTATTCAATGGCTAAGGGATAATCTTAGACTCGTTGACGACGCTCCAGTTACTGAATACTTTGCAGGCAAGGTCAAAGACTCGGGCGGAATTTATTTTGTCCCGGCCTTCTCTGGACTCTTCGCGCCTTATTGGGACATGACAGCGCGCGGAGCTATTGTCGGAATTACGCGCTACATTCGTAAAGAGCATTTCATAAGGGCAACGCTTGAAAGTCTTTGCTATCAGACTCGCGACGTTATCGAAGCAATGGAAAAGGACTCGGGCAAAAAGCTTGCGGCTTTGAAAGTTGACGGAGGAGCAGTCGTTAATAATCTTCTAATGCAGTTACAGGCGAATATATTAGGCGTTGATGTCATTCGCCCTGTCGTGAATGAAACGACAGCGCTCGGAGCTTCATACGCCGCCGGACTCGCCGTGGGCTTCTGGAAGGACGCAGGTGACATAAAAGCGAATTGGGCGCAGGATCATACATTCTCCCCCGAAATCGACGAGGACGAACGCGAAAAAGCTTACGCAGGCTGGAAGAAAGCTATCGAAAAATCAAGAGCTTGGACAGATTAATTAAAATTTGGAGGTCTTTCATGAATTATGACGTAATAATAATCGGATCGGGCGTAACGGGATCAGCTATAGCCCGCGAGCTTTCCAGATATAAATTAAAAATCGCTGTGCTTGATAAAGCTTCCGAGCTTCCTTCGGGAGCAAGCCGCGCTAACAGTTCAATGATTCACGGCGGCTTCGATGACGAACCCGGGACAGTGAAATCAAAATTCTGTGTGGCCGGGAATAAATTATGGCACAAATTAAAAGATGAGCTTGATGTTCACTTGGACGAATGCGGGTCTTACGTCTGTGCTTTCAATGATAAAGAGGCCAAACACCTTGAAGAATTATTAGCTCAAGGCAAGGCCAACGGAGTCCCCGGCGTTGAAATAATTTCCGGCGACAAGTTACGCGAGAAAGAGCCAAAGGCTTCAGTAGAAATTATCGCGGGACTTTATGCTCCGGAGGCTGCAATAATAAATAATTTTGAGGCCGTCAATGCCTTAATAGAAAGCGCGAAGATCAACGGCGCTGAATTATTTTTAGAGACTCTTGTAACGGGTTTGTTATTCGACGACGAGAAAAATATCAGAGGCGTTAGCACCAACAAAGGCGAATTTCTTGCTCCGGTTGTGATTAATGCGGGCGGAGTTCATGCGGGGGAGATAGCCTCATGGGCAGGCGATACGAGCTTCAAAATTATTCCGACCAAGGGCGAATATTTTTTGCTTGACCGAACGACACAGGGATTTATTCACAGCTTTTTATTCTCTTGTCCTTCAAAGGCCGGAAAGGGCGTTACGGTTTTGCAGACAGCCGAGGGAAATTTAATGGCCGGCCCAACGGCTACAGAACAGGAAGACCCCGAAGACAGATCGACAACTCCCGAAGGACTCGCCGAAGTTCTCAAGGGAGCAAGGCGGCTCGTCCCTGACTTCCCGATAAATTTAAATATAACGACCTTCGCAGGCGTTCGCGCTAATACAGAAAGCGGCGACTTTGAAATCAGCGTTCTTAAAAATCCCCGCGGCTTCGTCAACGTTGCCGGAATTAAATCACCGGGCTTCACTTCTGCTCCTGCAATCGCCGAACACATAGCCGGCCTCTTGAAAGAAGAACTCGCCGACCGAATCAAATTAACTCCCAACGAAAAATTTATTCCTACCCGAAAAAACATTCCGAGATTTTTATATTTAAATATGGAAGAGCGGCAAGAGCTTGCCAAAAACGATCCGGCTTATGCTCAAATAGTCTGCCGCTGTGAGACAGTGACAGAAGGCCAAGTCCTCGAAGCTATTAGAAGGGGCGCAAGGACTGTTACGGCTGTCAAGATGATGACGCGTGCAGGGACTGGACGCTGTCAAGGCGGTTTCTGCTGTCCTAGGGTTGTAGAAATTTTATCGCGTGAGTTAAATATTCCGCTTGACGAAATCACAAGGCACGGCGGCGAGTCAAAATTACTCGTAGGAAAAACAAAAGAATTCTTGCTGAATAAGTAAAAGGGGCTGAAAATTTATGACTAATAAAAAAATTGACGTTCTAATTATTGGAGCCGGCCCCGCTGGAGTCGCGGCAGGGATCGGAGCAAAGAAACAAGGCGCTGAAAATGTCGTAGTACTTGAAAGAGATTGGGATCTCGGAGGAATTTTACAGCAGTGTATACACCCGGGCTTCGGGCTTAGGACTTTCAGGGAAGAACTCACAGGCCCGGAATACATGCACAGATTTATTCAAGAAGCTCATGAAGCCGGAGTAGAGTTCAGAACAAATACAATGGTCTTCCAGATAGAAACTCAGCCGCCCCTGTCTAAGGGGAGGGGAACCGCTTACGGTGGAGGGGTTGTTCCCGTGAAAGTCTGGACAATGAACAAAGAGCGCGGCATTGAATGCCTTGAACCCGGCGCAATAGTCTTAACTATGGGCTGCCGTGAGCGTCCATTGGGAGCGATAAGAATTCCAGGCTCGCGTCCCGCTGGAATTTATACGGCCGGAACTGCTCAAAGATTCGTGAACATGGAAGGCTATATGCCCGGCAAGAAAGCTGTAATTCTTGGCTCTGGAGATATAGGCTTGATAATGGCAAGGCGAATGATCTGGGAAGGCGCTGAAGTCGAAGGAGTGTACGAAGTAATGTCTTGGCCCGGCGGCTTGAGAAGAAATATAGCTCAATGCCTTGACGATTACGGGATACCTTTCCACCTTCAGACAACCGTAACAAAAATTCACGGACAGGATAGACTCGAAGGCGTGACTGTTGCAAAGGTTGACGAGAAAATGAAGCCTATCGAAGGCACTGAAAGATTTGTTGAGTGTGATACGCTGTTGCTTGCGATTGGTTTGATACCTGAGAACGAACTTTCAAGAATGGCCGGGATTGAAATTCATCCGGTGACGGGCGGGCCGGTTGTCAATGATTTATTGCAGACTTCTAACCCTGCTGTCTTTGCAGCTGGAAATGTCGTAATAGTTTATGACCTCGTTGACAACGTGAGCGACGAGGGACTCATAGCCGGAACTAACGCGGCCAAGTTTGCGGCCGGGAAGTTGTCGCCTGAACAGAAGCGTATTCCTGTTAAGGGAGGCCAGAATGTAAGATTATTTTCCCCGCAGTTTGTAACGGGAGAGAGCGACACTATAATTTATATGCGAGTCACTCACCCGATCGAACAGGCTTGCAAAGTCACGGCTGAGCCGGGCCTCTACACCCAAAAATTACGCTACGCCCGCCCGGGAGAAATGAACGAGGCGCGAATCAAAGCGTCAATGATAAAAGCCAATCCGGACTTAAAAGAAATCGTGATTGACGTTCTGCCGTTGTAAGAAAATTTTTTTTAAGAAAGAGTGAGCAGCACATGAGCGAAAATTTAATCGAAAAGAAATTTATCTGCGTGTCGTGTCCTTTGGGCTGCGGCTTGACCGTAGTCATAAATGACAAGCAAGAAGTTTTGAGCGTGACGGGCAACAGCTGTCCGCGCGGAGCGGCTTATGCTAAAACAGAAGTGAAAGATCCACGGAGGGTTTTTGCTTCGACAGTTCGTGTCAAGGGCGGGAGGCTTCCCGTATGTCCTATACGCAGCAAGACTCCTGCGCCCAAAAACAAACTGAAAGAAATTGCGAAGGCCGTAGCGGCTCTGAATGTTAAAGCGCCGGTCAAAATCGGCCAGGTTTTAATTCATAACGTCTGCGGCACTGATGTTGATATAGTAGCAAGCAGGGATTTATCCTAAGAAGTCCAAGAGGCTCGGCTGAATCAATCTCGCTATTACAGCAAGGTTAGCCTGATACATATAGTCAGCGACCATTAACTGAGAAATTGACTCGGCCGGGTCTATTTTGACGAGATTGTCATACTCTTCGACCATAATAGCATTCTCGCTCACAAGCCTTTGATTATTGTAATCGTATCGTGCCTGTAAGGCTCCGTTCTCCGCCATGACGCTAAGAATATTATCCATGAAAGCGTCAACCCTCGGGAGCATTTTCTCTAAAAGGTCGTCACGGTTGCCTGCTTCTATTGCCGCCATAACGTCATTAATTACTCCGAAGCCGTTTTGCTTCATGGTGTTAGCGCCGCTTCTAATCGTAGCGTTCTGGGTATGAATGCCAATGTCATATAACCCCTCAGAGACTCCGCGCGGGTCAGTGCTGTCTGATTTATAAGCCTGCCCTTCCAGGTTATAGCCGCCTCTGTAATGCGTCCGGTCTAAGACGCAAGTATCATCGCCTAAAAATTCTTTGCTGTTATTATTCAAGAAAGCAATCTTGATTGACGAGCCGCCCGGCGCGTAAGCTACGAGTTCTTTGTCGTCGTTGATTGCCAATTTAAAATCATAGTCACCGAGCTTTGAATTTATAAAGTCTACAACGTTCTCTGTAGTAACGGTAGTACCCGTCACAAATTTATCTATCTCAGTTAAATTAACGCGATAATTTTTTCCGTCAATCGTTGCGACAAATTCTTCGGCGGCGAAGTCGTCCCTGTTGTCTAAGTCCCAAGTCAAATCCATAACGCCTTGGCCTGTTCCGCTGGGATTAATCCGGCCTTGAACGCCTGTTGAAATTCCGAGTACGTCCTCGGCAATATGACCTTGAAAATCTATAACGCTGATAGCTTCGCCGTTGTTGCCTGTCGAAGAAAGAGAGATTATTGGATAAGTTCCCGAGCCGTCATATTCAACGTTGAGCCAGCTCCCCGCGGCGGCTTTTAATTTGTTCGTGAAAGTTTCTACGGTGTCGGTGCCAGTGATGTTAATGTCAACGCTGTTATTTTTTGAGTCATAGACTCTTATTGTGCTGTCCCTGAAACTTGAATAAGCTTCAGCAAAAGTTTGAGTCGTTTTAATTGGTGCCGAAGTGTTCTCAAGGTCAGAATAAATTTTTTCGTTGTAGGCTTTGGCCGAAGGGGTTGAGTTAATAAAATCGTCGTTCACGTCATCAAGAAAAGCAATCTCGATTGAATAGCCCCGCGGCGAATAAACTACGAGTTCTTTGTCTTCGTTGATTTCTGCTTTAACGTCGAAGTCCTGCATACGGGCATTAATGAATTCTGCGATGTCATCGGCCTTAGCTTCGCCGCTGGTTGAGTTGTTGCTCGTAACGTCACGGATAGAGCGAAGGTCAAGCGTATGTGTGTAGCCAGCTACGGTTATATTCAAGAGATCAGCATCAAAATTCTGTCCTTCAATGTCCCAAGACTTTGACATTATCCCGGCATCTTCGGAAGTGTCGCCGTCATAATTCAAGCGGCCCTGAATTCCTGTTGAGAGTCCTAACGCGTCTTCGGCCAAGTGTCCTTTAATGTCTAAGACGTTCACGGCCGAGCCGTCAATCGAAGAGATTGAAATCAAAGGAAAGTCGCCGGTGTTGCGCGTGGCCTCCTGTCCCATATGCTCGTCATAATAATTAACATAGAGCCAATCGCCCGCCTGAATGCGCAAGCGATCCATTACATCTTTAACTGTATCATCAGAATGAATGTCTATTTCAACGCTGTGAGCAAGGTTTGAAAATCTCACAGTCCCTTCTCTGAAGGTCAAGCTGTCGGGATTCATATCGCTGTCGTCATAGGCTTCAGCAAAGGTCATGTTGTCTTTAATTTTTACATGAGTCTGTTTTAAGTTTGAAGTGACTCCGCCGTGAATTCCCATTTGAGCGGCCAAGCCTCCGGAATAATCGTCCCATTCCGGATCATTAAAAGGAAGATCAACAACTGTAAAGGCTTCGCCCGAAAGGAAATACATTGAGCATGACTCGTCTATGTTCTGTCCGGTGCTGTCAACATGCTGAACAAAACCCATAACGTTATAGCCTTCCTGTTCGTTGACTTGATTAACTATTTGTTTCATGAGGAGGGCGCGATCTACAAAGCCTGTCTGAACGTCAACGACATCAGCCTTTTTAATATTAACGTCATAAGACATTCCGCAATTCATTTGAACGCGCATTTGAATGCCTACGTTATCATCGACACACGGAGCCGAAGGAAAATTCACGCATTTCATACCGCGCCCCACGGAGGCTGAAGTATAGGGATCAGATCTCAAAGCCGTAGAGACTCCGAGCTTGTCGGCGTAGTTATATTGATTCATATCTAAGAATATAACCTGTTCGCCGTTATAGCCGCGCATAATGAGTCGTTCGGTCTGTGCTTCGCCGTCAAGGGTGCCGCGCTTCCAACTGTCGTCAACGTCAACGCCGCCCGGTTCGACAGTAACTTCAAGCCAGCCCGTTCCGGCATTACGGAGTCTTTCGGCAAGATCGTTAATAGTATATTCGCCGGAATTTAATTTTATATCTACGCTCCGTCCTCCGCTCATGACGCGCCAATGTAGTTGCGTTCCATCGTCTACGGTGACAGTTTCGCCCGGAGCAAATTCGCGACTCTTTGTTGCCGTTTCCATGCCGAGATAATCAAAAATATCTATTTGGCTTTGATCTAAGAGTCTTGTCGTAGGCTTGGCCAATATCGAGCCGGTGTCTTTGTTGAAGTCAAAAATTTCAAGCGCTGTACCTTCGCCCGTAATTGTGAGCGTTGGATAATGTAAAGCTTCTTGAGCTTCGTCAACGTTAAGCCGATCCGCCGGAAGATCTCCGGTACGGGTTGCCGATACTATCAAGCTTTTTTTATCGGCCGAAGTCCGGGCGTAAACTCCTTCGATAGAATTTAATTTTTCAGCTACGGTTTCCACTGTATCGCCTTCGATTAAATTAACGGTGACTAAAGTTGACTCGTCATTGTTTAATTTAATTTTCAGAGTGCCTGAAGGGTTTTCGTCGTCGCCTGAAAATTCTACGTCGTCAAAGTCCTTGCTTGTTACAGTCGCAGGCACCGGCATATAATCAGTATCGGGCCAGCCGGTTATGCCGACCTTCTCGCCGGTGTTGGATTTTATTATGAGCTGCTGTCTTCCAGCGTCATAATCACGTTCGATATAAGCGCTTACTAACATATCCGCGCCTTGTTCTTCGAGCGAACGATTAACTATAGTAGCGAGATCGTCAAGGCTTATGCCTGAAACTTCATTGGGATCTCTGTAGCCGTTATTGTCTGAATAATTTACGGTGTCGGTGTTAGTTTTTGAAATGTCGTTGTCGCTCCAGTCCTCCGGAATAAAAACTGAAAGCGTACGATTTCCTACGGTGATTTGAACTTTCTCTTCGCGGCCTGTCCATTTCCAGTCCATAGGGACATAATGCGAACAAATAAAATAAGAGTCTTCGTTCTCCGGTACTATGTCGCTTCCGGCGAAGCTTACATCTCCTAAGAGACTCTCGCTCAAGGCGTATTTAATTCTGTCGTCAGTTCCCTGATATACGATAGAGCCGTCGGATTTTTCTATGAAAGGGACTGTAGCTGTATCAGTTCCCCCGAAAAGATATTGCCCGGCAACTTTTGTATTTAAATTGTCGAGCATGATTTTTTTATTGGCTTCTATTTGTTCTGTAATATCTTTTAACTGGCTTGAGTCTAGCGCCGCATCACCGGCCTGAATGATTAAATTTTTTATTGTCTGCACTGCGTCAAGGACGTTATTTAATGCGCTGTAGGAATGCCGGAGCAGTGTAACGGCATTTTGAGAATTCTCTTGATATTTATCGTTAGCGTTCAGTGCCGATTGGACGGTCAAAGAACGTGAAATCGCTGATGGATTGTCTGAAAGCTTGGAATATTTATTGCCGGAAGCTATTTGCTGCTGCAAGTCTTGAATATTTCTCTGTGCGCTCTGTAAAGAATTCATTAAGCTTCCGTACATTGTAGATGTAGTTAAACGACTGTACATTTTTATTTATTCTCCTTCGTTGGCCCTCTTTTAAATAACCCCCACCACCGCAAAGCCTCCCCTTGGGGAGGTGGCCCAAAAGGCCGGAGGGGGTTGTGGTAAGGAATCCCCCCGCCGCAAGCGGCCCTCTTTACTTTGAAATAACCCCCACCACCGCAAGCGGTTCCTCTTTACTTTGAAATAACCCCCACCACCGCAAGCGGTTCCCCTCCCCCGAGGGAGGCTAGGATTCCTTCTACACAAAGCCTCTCCTTGGGTCGGCGTGGGTTTATAGAAAATAAACTGTGTTTGCTTTTATTTATTATCGTCCTACGAGGCCCATGCCGTTAATAATTGTATTTAACATTTCGTCCATAGTAGAAATATAACGCGACATAGCACCGAAGGCACGATTTAAAATTACCATGTTCATTAATTCTTCGTCCAGGTTTACGCCGCTCACGGCTTGACGCTGGCCGTCTATTTGTTCGCTCACGGTTGCTTGAGTCGTGTACATTAATTTTGTATGACCCGCTTCAGTTCCGATTTGAGATAACATAGCGTCATAGACTCCGGCTATAGTCATTGTTCCGTTCTCAAGGACTTTAGCGAAGTTCAAATTATTCATGCGTGAAGCGTTAGTGCCGTCGCCTGAGCCGCCGCTTACGCCTTTGAGGGCCAAGCCGTTTTCATCTTTAGCGCCCATTGCCGCGCCAATTAATGAAGGATCTGCACTGACTTTTTCATTTACGCTTAATCTTTGAGCAGCTCCGGCCTTAGTGCCAAGAGGATTAAAGAAAGCTACGCCCGTTGTCGTTATATCGCCGGAGACTCCGTAGCCTGAATACTGGTAGGCGTTAATAGAATTTATTAACCCGTAAGCTAATTCATCAAGCTCGGACTTCAAATTCGGTATCATTTCGTCACGGGCTTCTTCGAGGCCCTTAATAGTTCCGTCTTGAATATGGTGTCTTACGGTTATTATCGTGCTGCCGGCCTCTTTCAAGTTCAGCCATAAGCCGTCGCTTACCGTTGTAAGTTCTTTAGCTGAATAACGGTCGCCGACATCGCCCGTCAAAGCAGGAACTCTTCGGGCAAGATTGAATTTATTATCAGAAGAAAGATAATGTACGCCGTTCAAACTGAATGAAGCGTCTTGAGCTACGCCGCTATCTGGAATATAAGCTACTTCCCTGTAGCTGATCATTTTTTCGTCGTTGTCGTCAAGAATATCTGTAACAATTTTATGATTGCTCGTGAGGCCAAGGCGGCGCAGCACCTGCATATTTCCATCAGTCGAGCCCATTAAAGTTATGCGCTGAGCTTCGCCCGCAACGTTGGCGGAAATTTCAAGATAGCCTTTATCAACTGAAGCATGAACCCATTGTTCAGGCGAAGTAAGCCCGAACTCTTCCTGATATTTTTCGTTGATTTTGTTGCGGATCGTTACGAGGCTGTCAGTATTTTCTACGTCAATCGTTATCACGGGATTTTTGTTGACTATGCCAAGCTGCTCGGCCAAGTTGCCTTCAACATCTGAAATTGAAAGCAAATGATTATCACGGCTTTCAATATAAAATTGAGTTACAACTCCCGATGAAGATTTCCCCGTAGTGATTCCTAAACTGTCCAGCGCCTGAGCGTCAACGTCAGTTGAATTTATTATCGTGTCGCTCATGAAATCCGTAAGATCTTTTACAGTTAAAGTTTCGCCAGCGGTTGCGCTTGTTCCTAAGTCAGAACTTAAAACCCATTTACTTGTGGAGGCGTTCCAGCTAACTGTAAAATCAACCTGATCGCCGGCGACACCGATCCGGAACGTATGACGCTCTCCGACCGTTCCTTCGCCTAGAATTTCTCCGGCTTCAAGATTTTTCCCGGAGTTAGCTCCGAAATTATTTGACGTAACTCGCGTACCTTGAGTCCCTACTTGAATTCTGAATGACCCGGAAATATTCAACGCGTCCGTGATTTTTTCGGGCTCTGTCCTCATGTTTACGGAAGGAAGTTCGCGCTTAATCTCGGTCAACGTTCCCAAGATTCCTGCATAGTCCGTAACTTCAATCGAAGAATTTTCAGTAGGAACAAATAAAAGCGCGTTGCCCCTCTCTTGAGCTTCGAGCGCTATATTTTCACTGGAGGCCGCGTCGTTTATGAAACTCATTAATTTTTCGAGTGTCAAGTCCGTGCTGTCTGTATAGGTGGTTAAATCGTCAAGAGCGTCGCCGTTAAGTTCAGCGCGCAGCTTCCAGCGTGAAGAATCTTTATCTATTTTAATATTAAGAACTGAAGGCTTGTCGTCAGCGTCAAGGACTCTGAACGATAATTTATATGGAATATCAGCAGATGAAGAATTTAAAACTATTTTTTCAGCAAAGTCCGAAGTCAAGGCCGCGCTTGTTTCTAAACAATGAGCATTGCCGCCGCCTGTTGTCCATTCGAGGCCGTTGGCTACGCGATCAACTGTAAGCTGATAAGTTCCTTCCGGGCCGACCGCTAGAGCTTCTGCTATGTTGGGATCGGCGACTATATCAAACTCGTTCTCGTCAACTTGAACATCATAATAAACTTGATTGTCCCACATGAAAGCATGAGCTTTTAATTCCCTCACGTGAATTCCCTGAACTAAGACGCGCCCGTTGACAGATAAAAAGAATTCTCCTTTAACGCCGTTATGTTCCATAGGCTCGTTATAAGAGATGTCCATCATTTTAGAAAGCTTATCAAGAATCAAATCGCGCTGATCGTATAAATCATTGGCGTTTTGATCCAAGGCTTCGGCTTCTGTAATTTTTTTATTGAGGGCCGCTAGGTCGTGCAACATTCCGTTAGCCTCGTCAACGGCCTGTTTGACCTGCATATTAACTGTCTCGTTATAAGTATCGAAATTGCTGATTAAATTCGACAGCATACTCCCTACAGACTGTGCGCTTTCAACTAAAGCCCGCCGGGCGGCAACGTCTTCGGGGGCTTGCTGTACGGACTGCATATTCGTAAAGAATGTATCCATTGCGGCGCGTACCCCGCTGGAATTAGGCTCGGCGATATAATTCTGAATAGAGTCGTAAAGGTCATTCAGTTTTTCCCAATAACCTAAAGTAGCGTTGTTATCTCTGTATTGAAAATCCAGAAACTCGTCCCGTATACGCTCAATATCGCTGGCATACATGCCCTGTCCAAGCTGTCCGACGTGTGCAATATCTTCCGGCGTAACGGTTGCAAAGTTCACGCGCTGGCGGGAATATCCCTCCGTGTTCATGTTAGAAATATTATGGCCTACGGTCTGCATTCCTAAACGGAAGGCGTTTAAGGCGCTCTTGCCCATTTCGAGGCCGCCGAAAGTGCTGCTCATTTTTTATTTACCCCCTGAAATCAGCCCCACCGGAATTTGAAATATTATCGCCGTTAATCCTTCGCCATTCTGATAATAGCATTGACGTATATTTTTCATTCTGTTCAATGAGGCCGGATAGAATCATAATTTCTGATTTTAAAACAAAAACGGACTGCGTTAATTTATCCACAGCCCCGTTAAAATTTTCTTGTTCTTCGTTTGACATTGCCGCTGAAAGCGAACTTGCTTTAGGTTCACAAGATAACATAGCGGCTAATTTTTTGGAAAGATCACTGCGTAGAGTTTCACAGGCTTGAACTTCAAATGAAAGATCGCGGGTTTCATTCATAAGAGAATTTATTGCTTCGTTGTCGCGGTCGTGCATTGCCTGCCGCTGTTCGCGCATTGCGTCAACTAAATCATCTATGCAGTCAACTTCATCGAGAATTACATTTATGAGCCTTTCAATTTCTTGACGCATGGTATCATGTTATTCTATTCTAATATTGCGTCGAGTATTCCGGCTGATAATAAGGCCCCGGCGACTTTGTTCAGCGGGGGATTGTAAGTTCCGTTTTCGACCTGCGATTTAAATTTCGCTGTAATATCCTCGCGAATGTCGGGAATATTTTTCATTTCAGCGCCGGCCTTGGCCAGTAACGTTCCGAACGAGCTGAACTTCGCGTTATCGCTTTCAGTTCCGGTGTTGCCGTTGTAAGAAACACTGCGCCGAGATTTTTTATTGTTAAGGGCATCGAGATTGTATTGCCCGGATATTCTGCCAATCATTTTTTACGCTCCTCCTTCTGAATAGATTTCTAAGTCGTTAAGACCTTCTCATTTTGTAATGATTTTCGGAGGATACGCAAAAATTCTTTAGCAGCCATTTTTAAAAGCAACCCCCTCGCCACTTCGTGGCCCTCTCCCCTAACCCTTCCACCGCAAGCGGTCCCCCTTCCCTTACAGGGACGGCGGGGCGCAAGAGAGTTCTTCGACATCTTTTATTCCCTTTACACTCTTGCCTCCCCTGAAAGGGGAGGTGCCGACTGAAAGGAGGCGGAGGGGTTGTAGTTAAAAGAAACGGCTATAAATTTTTATATGCCGTGCCGTAAATAACAATCTCTGCTGACCCTGTGGACACTTGCGGAGTTGCAACGCTCACAGCATAAACTCCATCTGCTCCAAGCTTGCGGGCCTCTTCAAATAAATTTTGCTCGGCCAATTCAATCCCCTTGCGAATCATTTGTGTATAGCTCGTGAGTTCGCCGCCTACTGTGGCATTCTTTAAAGTGGACATTGTGTCCTTGAAAAAATTTGCGCTCATACAGCACACCCCGTAAACAACTCCCAAGTCAACAGCTCCCGACGGCGGAAAACTCCGAGTACTTGCCTGAAAATTTTTTTCGCTCATGATTAAGTTTCTCCTGTTTAAATTTTTTTAATCTCGCCTTGCGGTAATTGTTTCAGCTCTTGCTTTAATTCTTCAGACTGCAAGATCTCAACATCATGACTATGACTCTTGATCCAGCGCTTAATATCTTCAAGACTGTCAAGCTTGACCGAAAGAATCCTAGCTCCGCTGTCCGAAGGATCGGGCGTAAGAGTCTGCGTAATGTCCCATAAAATATTTCTGGCCTCTTCAACAAGTTCCGGAGAAATTTTTAATCGCACGTCAAATTTTTTCACCGGCTCTTGATACACAGGCTGAGGCGCTGGGGGCATGGTGTTATAAATAATAACCTGCTCCGATTTTTTTTCGGACGCTCTTTCTTTTTTAGAACGGGCCTTAGAGAACGCAAGAAAGATTCTTAAAATCAAAGCGCCCAGAAAGACTCCAAGCCCCGCAAAAATATAAAGACTGTAACGTGACCAAATATATTCAAATTTACTTTGATAAGGACGGCGGGAATCCCGGTCAGGAATTTCAGCAAGCCTGGCAATCTCATAATGTATAGTGTCTGCGTCGTTGTTGCGACTCCCGAAGAGCTGAGGCACAAAACGTTCTGGGAGTTCGTTTATTATCCAGTTCAGATCCATAACAGAAAGCTTCGAAGCCGTAAGCCTTGCCCCGGGAGTAAGCTTGCGCGACAACCATTCAAGAATCTCTAAAGAATTTTCATTGGGCGGGAAGTTCTCCCATGTGTCATTAGGGAAGAGGGAATAAAAATCATAATATTTTGCTCCGGCAACGTTCAACCATTCGCGAACCTGCGCGGGATTTTGAGTCTGTAAAATTCTTAAAAGCGTTTTGAAATTTTGAGGCGAAGAATTTTTTATTGCCTCTCCAAAATTTTCAAGAAGGTAATCAAATTTATCGCCGCCAAGAGTCTCAACGGCCAAGGCCGTACGCTCGGCAAGCTGTGAGGCTTCAGAGTCGTTTAAATTTTCTCCGAGCGCAATTATTCTCGGATCTTTTGCAAAATCTTCGGCCTGTTTTCTTACGTTCAAGAGGACTTCATACGAAGACATTAACATGTCCATAACGTACGGCTCCATTACGTCCCAATAAACTTCGGGCATCTCGTTGACGTACATTGATTGATTGCGTTCAGCAAGAATTTTTTTAACGTCGGACTCGGCGTTCCATGCTATTGAAGCTACGTCGTAAGCGCTCCATGCCATCATAAGCCAGCCAACTACCGGCACAGCTCCGGCCGCAAGTTTCCCGGCTGAACTAGCCGTAAGCTTGCCTAAGACAGCACCGCCGAATTTTTTTGTTATGTAGCTCATGACTCTTTTTCTGAAGATCAAGACAAGCGCCCCGCCCGCCGCTGTAAGGCCAAGTGTAGAAATATCAGGATTTTTTTTCTGGAGGCTTTTTAATACTTCGTGTGTAACTTTAGCTCCGCTGTCCTGTGCCGTAGTGTTCTGTCGAATATAAGCGCGACTCATAGGATTCTTATCGCCTGCAAGAAGCGTGACACTTCCGCGCTTGTAAAAATCTTCAAGATCTTTTTGAAGGGACTCGCCCCATTTCTCTTCAACGTCACGCAGAAAATCATCATAAGGCTCTGCGAATTTGAAAGCTATGCTCTCTTGAATCGTATCAACTATTCCGCCGTAATTAGTGCCGAGTTGAATCCCGGCCGTACCGAAAAATAAATCGCCCGTATGTTCGTTAATTGCCTCGCTGATAACGCCTTCAAGTTTTTGTGACATTCCAAGTGCCTTCCAGCGGGCGCGGTAGATCCGGCGGAAATTGTCGCGGCTCTTCCTGATACCGTCCTTGAAATTAACGCGCTCTAAATCTGAAACAGGCTCTTTGAAATTTGAAAGGGCTTTATTAAAATCTTCCTCGCGTTCGGCTTCGGTCTTGTGCAAAGCTGTTGCCTCCGGCGCAAGATCGCCCGAACTTTCAGCCAATGCCTCAGGCACAAAACACAAGACAACAAAAATAAACGCCGCTAAAAAAATTTTCCTGCTCATGATTTTTTTATTCCTCCCTTTTATTTATATCTTCCGAAGTCTGACGGGCCGCGATGTACTCTTCTAATTTTTCCGGCGGAAGATCTCGAAGAGTTAAGATTAATTTATCGAAATCCTTTAAATTTGAATCGCGTATGGTCGGACCGAACGCGTCGAGAATTTTATCAAGGTCATAGCCTTCTAAAACTTCCTGAACAAGTGCTAACCTGTCGAAAAAAAATCTTTCCTCTGACTTTGAAAGCCCGGCTTTAAGCTCCTTAATTTTTTGATTGTCATAGCCCGCGATACCTTTGTTGACTCCCGAAAGAATTTTCTCATAAGCAATAATATAAGCGTCACGCACGTAGCCTTCCATTCCTTCCCAATAAACTAACGGAACTTCTTCGCACTACCTTGCAGAGTTGAGCTCGTAAAATTTTTTCTTGAGATCGTCTTCAGTTTCAGCGGCCATTGTGTATAAATCCCATGCGCTCCAAGCCAACATAGCCCAGCCTATAACAGGTACAGCGCCTGAAGCTAATTTCCCGGCGGCACTCCCCGCGACTTTATGAAGCAGAGTCTTGGTAACGTGATTTGCTAAATGCTTGCGGGCCAAGAGCAACAATCCTCCGCCGATAAGAGTCGCCCCCGTTAGTTTATATTTACCTGCAAGATTCGTGCTTATCCTGTTCATGACGGACAAGCCTTTATCTTCGGTTACTATGTCATAATCCTGACGGAGATAAGCCTGAGCCATCGGGTTATCTTGAAGCTCAAAATATAAGGCTTCGTTTGAGCGTTTATAGAACGTCAAAATATCTTCTCGGAGTTTTTCGCCCCAAGTCATTTCAAGTTCCTGAAGGAATTTGTCATAGGACGCGGCAAATTTAAATTCTAAGGACTGCTGGATTTTTTCAATTATATTATTTCTGTTCGTGGCAAGCTGAAGACCTTTAGTGCCCCATAATAAATCGGCGGTCTGTTCATGAAAAGCCTCGTCAATAGCGGCGCGTAATTTTCTTTCCATGCCGAAGAGACTCCATTGAGTTTTATAGAGAGTCAAAAAATTAAGTTTTGAAACAGGCACGGGAATTTTTGAAAGGTCAACTTGAATTTCAGCGCAGGCTGTCCTGAACAACGCAAGGCAAAAAATTATTGCGATAAAAAATTTTTTAGCGTCCTTCATTTAAATTTTCCCCTTCCAGATTTTTTATTAAGTGTTTTAATTTTATTTCTTTTATTTCACGTTCGAGCAATTTGATTCGCGCGCGGCCTTCGAGAATTTTTTTCTTGCTTTCGCTGCTGAGATTTTCGCCTTCAAGCTCAAGGGATTCGATATAAAATTTAATTGCCTGAATCTCGTCTTTAATGCTTTCTATGCTGAGATCCTGAATTTTTTTATAATCAGCCTCGTTCTTTTTCTCGTCGTCGATACCGTCAAGGAGCTTCGAGATCCCGAAGCCTATCGCCATAATCGGCAAGCCAATCCCAAGCCCAAGGCCAAGCCCGCCCAAAATTCCAGCGGCGACTCCGGTAAAGTCCGAATGTTTATTAGCCTGTGCATAGCGTATAACTTCGTCATAAGGAATCTTATAGCCTTCGCGGTCGCTTGCCCCTGGGACGGCGTTAATTTGTCCTTCGCGAATTTTTTTTCTCACTGTATATTCCGTAAGATCTAAAATTTTCGCAGCCTCTGAAACCGTAAAAAATTTTTCATCGCTCATAAATTCATCTCCTTTTCTGTTAAGTTTTCTGTTGTTTTACTGTTGTAATTTTATTGACGTGTGATAACGCTGATTATATAATAGCGCTATCGTAAAGTAAAATTTTTTTATTGGAAGGAGATTTTTTTCAATGCCTGAGAATTTTAAAGAAGTTGATCCCAAGTACGCGAAAGATTATTCAGAGGACAGCTTTTGGGAGAAGATCAAAGGCGTGTTAAAGAGCGCGGGGCTTGAAATAATTTACAAAGCTCTTCAGCTTTACTACGTCATGCAGCTTCCGGACTGTCCTATTCATATTAAGGCGGCAATCGTTGCTGCGCTTGGATATTTTATTTCGCCGCTAGATATTATCCCGGACGTTATCCCGGTCGTAGGCTTCAGCGATGATCTTCTTGCCGTTGGGTGGGCTTTAATGACTGCTCAAAGCTATGTCACCGAAGAGATTAAACAAATGGCCCGCGATACAATCGACAGAATTTTTGGCCGCGGAACTTCAGACGGACTCGATTAAAAAAATTTTAATTTAAAAATGAATAAAGAATTAAAGAACGGCGATGTTATTCGCGTGAACAGAGGCCTGTATAACCACTACGGAATTTATGTCGCCGAAGGCAATCACGTAATTCACTATACCGGCGCAACAGGCCCGAATGATTTTAACGGCATTGTCCGGGAAACTTCGCTCGAAGAATTTTTGAACGGCTCCGAAGATTTCAGCGTATGTTCTTTTCCTAAACACCCGGCTCACGCTTTGCCAATAGGCCCGACGATCTTCAGGCTCTGGCAATTAATAAAAATGGCCAATCAAAAAAATTATCACTTATATTCCCCTGAGGAAACTATACAGCGCGCAAGAAGCAAGCTCGGCCAAGGAGGTTATAATCTTGCGCTCAATAACTGCGAACACTTCGCCGTATGGTGCAAGACAGGTGTAAAAGAATCTTCTCAGGTCAATCAGATCTTAGATATGCTCACGTATTTTTTAGGCAAGAGATTTTAATTCTTCAAGCTCTGCAAAGGTGCCGGGATATGTCCGCCGCGGTTTATAAATTCTTTGCTGCTTTCATTATGTACGGGCATTACTGGAGCATTGCCAAGCAGGCCGCCTAGCTCAATAGAATCGCCCGTGTTCTTCCCGATTGCCGGAATGACTCTCACGGCCGTAGTCTTTGAGTTCACCATTCCTATAGCCGCCTCGTCCGCAATTATTGCCGAAATAGTTTCGGGCGGAGTGTCACCGGGTACGGCAATCATATCAAGCCCGACCGAACATACACACGTCATAGCTTCAAGTTTATCTATACAAAGCGTGCCTTTGTTGGCCGCGGCTATCATTCCTTCGTCTTCGGATACAGGAATGAAAGCCCCCGATAATCCTCCAACTGAAGAAGAGGCCATAACCCCGCCTTTCTTTACTGCGTCATTTAAAAGCGCTAACGCCGCCGTAGTTCCATGAGTGCCGCAGGTTTCAAGCCCCATAGCCTCAAGAATTCTGGCAACCGAGTCCCCTATAGCCGGAGTCGGGGCTAACGAAAGATCTACAATTCCGAAGGGAACTTCTAATCTCTTTGAAGCCTCTGAAGCTACAAGCTGTCCGGCCCGAGTGATTCTGAAAGCTGTCTTCTTGATAGTTTCAGCTACAACTTCAAGCCGCTCACCCTTGCAGCTCTGCAAAGAATTATAAACAACTCCCGGCCCTGAGACTCCAACGTTAATAATTTTTTCAGCTTCGCCCGTCCCGTGAAATGCACCGGCCATAAACGGATTATCTTCGACAGCATTACAAAATACTACGAGCTTTGCACAGCCGATAGAATTTTTTTGCGCGGTCTTCTTGGCCGTGTCGCATATAACTTGGCCTAGCAATGCTACAGCGTCCATGTTAATCCCGGCCCGGGTCGAACCAACGTTGACCGATGAGCAGACTATATCCGTACAAGTCAAAGCCTCTGGAATAGAACGGATTAATTTTTCGTCGCTCAGAGTCATTCCCTTTTGAACAAGAGCAGAATAACCGCCGATAAAATTTACTCCGCAGGCTTTGCCCGCCTTATCAAGAGCAAGAGCAAAGGGGACATAATTTTCAGCTTCTGACGCAGCCGCAACAAGCGCAATCGGAGTAACTGAAATTCTTTTATTAACAATAGGAATCCCGAACTCTGTTTCAATATCTTCGCAAGTCTTAACCAAATTTCCAGCGGCGCGGCAAATTTTTTCGTAAATTTTTTCGCAGGCCCGGGAAATATTTTCATCGGAGCAGCTCAAAAGAGATATTCCCATCGTAACGGTACGAATATCTAAATGCTGCTGCTCAATCATTTTTATAGTTGAAAGAATATCTTTTCTGTTTAGCATTTTAAATTTTCTGCATAGCCTCAAAAATTTCTTCTCGCTGAATCAAAATCGACAGCCCTAACTCTTCGCCAGTCTTGGCAAGAGCAGATTTAATTTCAGAAAAGTTCACGCTTGCTTCTGAAATATCTACGGCCATAATCATAGTAAAATTTCCCTGCATTATAGTTTGAGAAATATCTAAGACGTTTACGTTGAGTCCGGCCAGAGTGTTGCATACGGCGGCAATGATCCCTACCCGGTCATGACCGATTACAGTTACGATTGCTTTCATGTTTTAATTTAAATCTCCTTTGCGATAAGCTTTCTGATTTCATACATAGGAAGTTGATTACGTTCGGCCAAGGCTTTGAGGTCTTTGTACTCCGGGACACGGCGCAAGGTTTTTCCTTCAAGCTCCGTAGTTTTTACTGAAATTTTCCCGAGGGAAGTTTCAACCTCTTCGAGCTTCCAGTTCAGACGCAGGCGCTCAACATCATGAAGGCGAACGCCCTGTGAAGTTGTATGCTGCAAAATTATTTTTGAAAATTTCGCGCTGTCTTCATGACGGGCAAGGCAGCAGAATTTTACGCCCGGGCGGCTTTTTTTCATGTTTATATTTTCTGTCCAGACATCGAGGGCTCCGGCCTCAAATAATTTTTCTATTACAGGCTCGAAGTCTTGGGGATTCATATCGTCAATATTGGTTTCAAGCAAAGAAATTTTTTCTTGAATCATTCCGTCTTGTTCGATCTCTTTCTGAGAGTCTTTTAATAAAGATCTCAACGAGAAAACGTCAGGCCCGAAGATACAATTTTTATACAGCAACGCTCTTAAAACGTTCGGCATATCTTCCGAGTCACGATTGCCAAGACCGAACCCGGAGGCTTGAATAGTTCCGCCCGGAACTGTGCAGAAATCATCGACAAGAATTTTTACTAATAATGCGCCTGTCGGTGTCGTTCTTTCCATTGGAGAACCAGCCGAAAAAATCGGAAGCCCACGCAATAAATATTCAGTCGCAGGAGCAGGCACTGGCAAAATTCCATGAGCGCATTCAACCGTCCCGGAGCCTACGTTAATCGCCGAACAAAATACACGCGGCCAGCCTAGCGCTTCCATTAAGATAAAAGCTCCTGTTATATCTATAATCGAGTCGACCGCGCCGACTTCATGAAAATGAATCTTATCGGGCGTTGTGCCGTGGACATGGGCTTCAGCTTCCGCCAAAATCGAAAAGGCCCGTATAGTTTCGCGCTTGACTCTTTCTGAAAGACCGCTTGAAAGTATCATTGCTTCGATATCGGCTAAGTGTCTATGCTCGTGATGATGGTGTTCATGGTCATGATGATGAGACTCTGTTTCTTCTACACTCTCGCCGCCCCTGTGTAAGGGGAGGTGCCCGAACGAAGTGAGGTCGGAGGGGTTGTGGTTAGAACTTAAAGGGGAGTGGTCGTGGTGAGAATGATTTAATTTAACGTCAAAATTTATTCCGGCGATCCCGTTCTTGGTGGAGTCTTCTATTATTAATTCATACTCCGAAGGATCGAGCGCCGTAATTTTTTTTATGCCTTCGATTAAAATATTTCTATCGGGCACGAGATTCAACAATGCCCCAATAAACATATCGCCGGCAATCCCGGCGAAACAGTCAAGATATAAAGTCTTCATGTATTTTTAATTCTTCCTTCCTAAAAAGAAATCAGGCGAATTTTTTTTAGTGTAAGCTAATAATTCTTCAAAAGGATCTACGGGAGACTCAAGCCCGGGATTTTTTTGAGGCTCTGGAGCTTGAGAAATTTTTACGTGAGGCCCGGAGAGTCTAACGGCCTTGAGGGAAGCTGAAGGGTAATCACTCCAGCCGTCAGTTCTGACAATTCCATAAACCGGAACGACGCTTGAAATATTTTTCTCACATGCGAATTTAATGTCGTTCTCGTAGCCAATCCGTAAAAGATATTCAGCGTGTTCAGATTTTTTTACGCAGGCTTCGAGATTTTCGTCACGATTTTTCCATAAGGCCAAGGCGATTTTCGCGCTGTCTGTCATTAAGACTTGGCCCAATGAGTTAAGCTCTTCGAGAATTGCTCCGGCTAATAGAGTATCTTCCCAAGAAGGCCGCCTCTTTCTTCCTGAACATAAAAGCCCGACACGCGGACCGACACTCAGCGCGTGAGCAAGGCAGGCCGACGCGTTACGAAAGCTCGCCGCGACGACATAACTTCCGGACTCAAGCGCTTGATTTAAAGCGACAGTCCCGTTAGTCGTAGACATAACGCCGCAGTCATAATTTTTTATAAGCTCTTTATTTAATTCTACGGGGGAATTTCCGAGATCGAATCCTTCGGGGGGAATGCCGTTGACCTCGCCCATTAATAACGGCTTGCGGCCAAGCTCTTTTAATTTTGTTACGAGCTGTCGGGCTTCGTTAGTTCCTTTGACGGGAAATAATTCAGGGCCGTCAAGTTCAAACCAACGTGTTATAACTGTCGTAGCTCTTAGAACGTCAATGACAATCCAAGAGTCAACGACCGGCAAAAAAATATTTTCCCCGCATGAAAAAATTAAATCCGCCTCAAAATTCCCCATGATATTTTTTTTCTCCTTTTTAATAAGCCTTTGCGAAAATCGTGAGCCTTGCGCCGTCCTTGCCTGTCATGAAACATTTGCCTCTGTTGTCGCCGGGCAAAATGCAGCGGGGAGTCGCGCCGGTGTCTTCTCTGATTTTCACTTCGTCTTCTGGAGTACCGGCAAAATAAGCCCGAACGAATCCGCCGTGCTTTTCGATAATTTCTTTGAGTTCGTCATAGCTCTTAGCGTCGCGGGTATTCTCTTCCCTGAAATTCTTTGCGCGGGTAAATAAATTTTCTTGAATGTCATCAAGAATTTTTTTGACGCTGGAAATAACATTTTCTGCTTTAACGTCAATTTTTTCGCCCGTGTCGCGTCGAACGAGTCGGACTGTCCCGGCCTGTAAATCTTTTTCTCCGAGTTCGAGCCTTAAAGGGACTCCCTTCTGTAAGTGATTAAAGAATCTGTCGCCGGGCCTCATATGAAAATCTATATCGACTTTCGTAAACATTCCGCCGAGTTCTTTGTCAAGTTTAGCTGAAAGTTCTTTAGCCTTCGGCAAAATTTCATTTGAAGCAACGCTTTCATCTTTTGAAATCGGAAGTATCACGGCCTTGACCGGAGCAATACGTGGCGGGATTATTAATCCGTCATCGTCTGAATGTACCATTATTACTGCGCCGATTGTGCGTGTTGACATTCCCCAGCTTGAAGTCCAGCAGTGCTGTAAATTTCCTTCGCGGTCTTGATATTGAATATCGAAGGCCTTTGCGAAATTCTGCCCTAAGAAATGACTCGTTGCGGCTTGAAGGGCGCGTGTGTCGCTCATCATTGCCTCGCAGGTGTAAGTATTATCAGCTCCGGGAAAACGTTCGCCCGCGGTTTTTTCGCCTGCTAATATCGGGATAGCCAATTCGTTTTCAAGAGTCTTACGATAGACTTAGAGCATTTTAAGAGTCTCTTCCTGAGCTTCTTGCGCTGTTTCGTGAGCAGTATGGCCTTCCTGCCATAAAAATTCCGAAGTCCTTAAAAATAATCTTGGCCTTTTCTCCCAGCGCATTACGTTGCACCATTGATTAATTAGGACGGGAAGATCGCGCCATGATTGAATCCATTTTGAATACATGTAGCCTATTATAGTTTCAGACGTTGGACGAACGGCGAAAGGTTCTTCGAGTTCTTCGCCGCCTGCGTGGGTCACCATTGCAAGCTCTGGAGCGAAGCCCTCAACATGTTCAGCTTCTTTCTTGAAGAACGAGTCGGGAATTAATAACGGGAAGTAAGCGTTTACATGCCCGGTCTTTTTGAATTCCGCGTCGAGCTTGGCCTGAATGTTCTCCCATATTGCGTAGCCTGTGGGCCTGATGACCATACAGCCTCTTACCGGAGCATAGTCAGCCATGCCGGCGGCCTTGATAACGTCAAGATACCATTGCGAATAATTTTCTTTTCTCGGTGTGATGTTGCGTGCCAATTTTTTTCTCCTTTTATAAAAATTTTTGTTTACCAAAGTGTTTTGACTTCGTGGTATTTTAAAATATTTTTATCGCTTGTTAAAAGCGTTAAATTTTCTTCGATAGCCGTAGCGATAATAATACGGTCGAAGGGGTCGCGGTGAATCAAAGGAAGCTTTTTGATACGCTCAAAGTGCTTAGTATACAAAGGTATGGTAGATATTTCTTCTCGTTTGCATAAATTTTCAAGCTCAAAAGTATCAAGTTCAAGCTCTAGCTTTCCTGTAGTCTGTTTTATTGCTATTTCCCAAAGGCTTACCTGACTTAAAAAAACTTCTTCATAGCTTTGAAGAATTTCAATTAATTTAGGCGACGTTTTGGAAGAGTTCTGCACCGTCCATATGAAAGAGCAAGTGTCCAGAAGATACATTTATATAGCTACCTCTTTCAGCACTTTCTCTTTCATCTTTTTGCTGGCGCGTAGTGTTTCCAGCATATCCAGTTCTTCCGGCGAAACAAGCTCCCACTGATCATCAAAGCAATCATCAGCTACATAAATTTTTCCCTCAAGAGCGCCTAATAATCGCGGCTTATCGCGCAATGTCATAACAATCTTTCTCCCTTCTAATTTATTTTTTATTAATTATAGAGCATAGCCCGCGCCCACAGTCTGAACAGAGGCCTTTTGCCTCTAACCATTCCTTTCCGGGGTGAAAGCCAAGCCCGAGGCACGAAGCCACCTGAAGGTGAAGACACTTGACGTTGATAATTTTTAGATCTTCACCGTATTTAATTCCGCCGATGCCGCCGCGAATGAGTCCGCGAAAAATTTTGCTGCGATATTTTTTCATGAAGGCTTTTAAATTCTTTTCGATTAAATTTAATCTTATGACCTGATGTAAAAAATTATATCTGTGCCATTCATGAAAGAGATTTTTATTTTTTAAATACTCTTCCAGCTCGTGAACTCCTCCTTGAGACTCTACAGTTCCTGCAAGTTTAATCAAGTGAGGGCAGGTGAGCCAGAAAGTAGTAGGAAAAGGCCGTAATTTTTTTGAAAGGGCTTTGCAGATTATCACTTGCGCGTGATTGAACGGGCAAAGCCTCACGGAAATTATTAACGAATTATCGAAGCGCCGTTTTTTATCGGGCTTAATATTAAAAGCGGGAGATGCTCTGAAACATCTCCCGCCCTTTCTGAAAAAAGGAGTATACATAATTAAATCGTGTAGTTATAAGCTTGTTAATCCCTACTCCGGCGGCGTGAACTTCTTCCGGTGCGTGCGGAATTTCTTGTATTGAGGTCGGTGATTTTGGCTTCGCTTGTTTTTAAGAACGAGGCCATTTTCTTTTCAAAATTGTCGGCCTCTTCGGGGTTGTTCTCGCGGTAAGCTTCACGGAGTTCGTGAAAGTCACGCGTGCCTTTGAATTCTCTTCGTGCAAAATTTTGAAACTGTTCTCTTTGTTCGTTGGGTTTAGGAGGTGTTCGGAACTGTCTAAAATTTTCGTGCCCTTCGCGTACAGGTCTGGCCTGCGGCGCGGGAGGGTCTTGAGCTTGCTTTAGTGATAGATCAATTCGTCCGCGCTCATCAATTTTAATAATTTTTGCTTGGACTTTGTCCTGAATCTTCAGGACTTCGTTAATGTCTTTCACGAAATTGTATGACAGCTCGGAAATATGAATCATTCCTTTGCGGCCATTGGTTGTAATTCTTACGAATGCTCCGTAGGGCATGATCTGCTCGACGATACATTCAACTATTTCTCCCGTGTTCAATCCGGCTGAAAGTTCCACGTTATTAGCCGTAGACATTTTGAAAAAATAACTCCCCTTAGAACTTGAAAAAATTTTTAAATAGTCTTGATATTTTACAGCAAAAATTTTTCAAAGCACAAGCCCCTCCGGCCTCTTTTTATTTTAGCTACAACCCCTCCGGTTCGCTGCGCTCACCACCTCCCCTTACGCAGGGGAGGCACGGTGTAAAGAGAATAGCGAAGGTCGAAAAACTCTCTCGTCCCCCCTGTGTAAGGG
>JAFSSV010000041.1 GCA_017450825.1 Synergistaceae bacterium | reverse complement strand
GGGACGTAGCCGGAATAAAAGGACTCTCTTGCGCCCCGCCGTCCCTGTAAGGGAAGGGAGACCGCTTGCGGTGGAAGGGTTGGGGGAGAGGGCCACGAAGTGGCGAGGGGGTTATTATTAAAAAAATTAAAAAATCAACCCCCTCCGGCCTTTGGCCACCTCACCTTTCAGGGGAGGCAAGGGACGTAGCCGGAATTAAAAGGACTCTCTTGCGCCCCGCCGTCCCTGTAAGGGAAGGGGGACCGCTTGCGGTGGAAGGGTTGGGGGAGAGGGCCAGCTTGCTGGCGAGGGGGTTATTTCTAAAAAAAGGGAGGTTGCTTTACAACTGTCACACACATGTCACGCGTGACATATGCGTGACAGATTCAAACTAAGCAGCCAATGAATTTTCTTTTTAATATATAATAGCTAATAACATTCATTTATAAATAATCAAAAATTTTTTCAGGGCTTTAATTTTTAAAGGGAGGATTTTTTTCATGCGCATAAAAATTTCTCACGTGGTTTTGATTTGCGCTGTTCTTTGTTTTGCTTCCGTATCCTTTGCGGCCTCTCCAGCAATTAAGCTGAACGAAGAAGCACATGTAGGAGAACGGGTAGTGCTTGAGGCTGATATACCTTTGGGCAATTCTATTGAATGGTCAGTAAGTCCGACAACAGGCAAGACCCCCGATAGAATTTCAGTAAGATCTAACGGTCACGAATTTACTTTTATTCCTTTGGACACTCAGCCGATAAAAGTCGTTGCTTCGTTAGTGGACAGAAACGGCGAAATAGTATCGACTAATGAGCTTATAGTTACCCCAAAAGAATTTAAGATTGATGTCGAAATTCTGGGCGGGGAAGCTTTAAAGTTATGGGACGCTTCTAAACGAACTGATTATACTTTAGACAGCAGCGTCTTGATGGCGAATGTTCCAATAAAAATCCGCGCTAATTTAAAGCCCGCTTTCAAAGGCTCTTACTCTTTGACGTGGACAGCCGACGCGGCCACAGCTCTTTTAAGCCCCGACAAAGGAGGCATATCTATCAGGCGAGGGAGCATCGGCGACAGTGAAATTTATGTCAAGGCTTTTAACTCTTACGGGACAATGCTGGGAACAGGAAGCGGCGTTATAAAAATTACTTTGCCTTATTCTACATTTGAGAACTCGTCACGGGATCGCACAGCTTGGCAAAATTGGCAGAAAGCTCAAGAGTTATGGACGAATAAAAATTACGCTCAAGCTGTCGAACTTGCGAAATCTGCTTCGGATCTTTCTCCAAGGGATCCGGAGATCTCCGAGGGTTTTCGTTCTATGAACATGAACTTCGCAAGATTTAACAGAGCTGTAAAACTTCGCGAGGCAGCCGCAAAATTTGACTCCGAAAAAAAACTGGACGAGGCTTTGAAAAATTTACGAGCTGCTCAGGTCATTTGGCCTCTTGATAACGGCGAAGCTGAAATCAAAGCCGCTGAAAAAAAGGTTGACGACTTCAGAGAACTTCAGCAAAAAGCTAACTGGCTTCGCGATACTGCGTCTGCTTATGACAACGAGGGAATGTTTGAAGACGCGCTCGAATATTACGAACAGAGCTTGGCCCTTGTTCCTTCACAGTCAATCTCCGAACGGGCCGAAAAGATCCGCAACAGATTAGCCCTTATGTCCGACGCTGATAAATACGCCGCCGAAGGAAGCAAGCTCGAACGTGAAGGAAAATTGCAGGAGGCGCTCAATCATTACACAGCAAGCGTCATGAGCAATCCAGATGTAGTTTTGCATCAGCATATTGAAGAACTTCAAAACGTTATCGCCCGCCGCGAACGTCAAGCGAATATTTTATATCGCGAAGGTCAGGATCAGCAGAGGCGCAATAAAATTCAGGAGGCTATGAGACTCTATACTGAAAGCATTAACATGTGGCCGACTGAAAATGCACAGAACAGATTAAGACAGCTTTCACGAGGCAACAGGCTTGCGGCCGGGACAGTATTAAGAACGCCCGAAGATTTTGGAATAGGAACGCGAATGGACTCGCAGAGATTAATTCAAGCCGCCGATAAGCTTTATTCCGAAGGCAAAGTCCAGGAAGCTATAGCTACTTATAAACGGGCGATCGCTATCACTCCTTCAGACGGAATGAAAAATTGGGTGACACGCCTCGAAGATACCATAAAAGAAAATGCCGCTGTAGAAACCGCCAACAAACAAATTAAAGAGGCTAACGCGCTTTACAGAGCCGGAAAAGTTAAAGAGGCGTTAGAGCTTTACCGCAAGAGTTTAACGACACATAAGAACGCCGAGATTGAAGCGTTCCTTCAGAAGCAGGTGCAGAAGTGATTATTATAGGTTTTTGTAATTTAAAAGGCGGCGTAGGTAAGACTACAGCCTGTCAGAATATCGCGGTAGGCTTGGCCAGAAAGGGCAAGCGGGTCGCTGTCGTTGATATGGATCCGCAGAGCAATTTGAGCGCGGGCTTCGGAGTAATACCTTCGGCTACAGATCCGCAGGTCTTTGATTTATTATCAGGCGGAGCAGAATGGGATGATATTCTAAGAATAAAAGAAGGTGTAGATATTATTCCGAGTTCTTTAGATCTCACTATGGCGGAATTGAATCAGACAGGCCCGCTTTCAAGCGATCATGTTCTTCGTGACGCTTTGAAAAAAATTTCTCAGGACAGGTACGATTATATTTTGCTTGACAGTCCCCCGCAGTTAGGAATCTTTACCCGGAACGTCTTGGCCGCTTGTAATAAAATCATTGTCCCAATGGACGGAGGATATTACAGCTTATTCGGTCTGAAATTATTGGACAGTTCGCTTGATATTTTGAGCGAACGGCTTGGGAATGAGCTTGAAATTCTCGGGATATTAATGACGAATTTTAATTCGCGCCTTTATATTTCCCGACAGATCTATGACGACGTTAAAAAGAATTTCGGTGACGTTCTCTTTGAAAAATATATTTCTCAAAGCGTAAGCCTTATCGAAGCTTCTAACATGGGCTTTTCAATTTTTGAATACTCGCCTAAGAGCAAAGCCGCCCAATGTTATAAAGAAGTCACTGAAGAGTTATTAAAGAAGCTTGAAAAATTTTCTGCGCCTTCGACTCGGAAAGCTGCTCCTGTTGTTGTTAAGCCAAAAAAGAAAGAAGAAAAGCAAGAGCCAGAGCCGGAGCAAGCCCCGGAAAAAATTCAAGCTGCTCCAGTTAAAAAAGAGCCGGAGCCTCCCGAAGAGCCTGAAGCTCCAGCGCCTGTAATAAATTCTCGTCCGCAGTCAACCGCCGGCCCTTACGAAGAAGGAATCAAGCAGGAAGTTATAGATATGCTCCCTGAGTCACGAAAGGCTATGTGGTCACAAATGCTTGCCCCTATCAGCGACATTACCCGCGGAGAAATTGACGTGAAGGAATTACGCGAAGACTTTGAACGCTGTGACAACGGCCGCTATACTTTCTACGTTCTTAATGACGAGCAAGAGTCTTTATGGCCTGTTATGTATCCCGATCAGATTGTCGAACCTATGCGCTGCGTAATCAAGTGGGACGAGTACGGAGCCGTAGAAGTCTTTATGTAAAAATTTTTTTCCAGCCCCTTTGATTTAAAATTGAAGGGGCAATTTTTTTTAGAAAGGCAATGAGAAAAATGACAAGCGGCGATAATATTTTAACGGTTGAAATTTTTAACGACAGAATGAATAAATTTGAAGCAAGATTAACAGGTATCGAATAGAGATTCGACAG
>JAFSSV010000002.1 GCA_017450825.1 Synergistaceae bacterium | reverse complement strand
GGCCATTCGCGCCACATTCTTGACGTAAAAATTTCAGCGGCTACATTTCTTCCAAGCCCCGGGCCAATTACAACAGCGTCAATATTTTTTTGAGCGAAGGCGATTTCTTTCCAGCGGAACTGATCGTCTTCAAAACAATAAATAATTTCCGGCAGTCTTGCGGCACAAGCTGTGCAGACTTTTTCAAGTGACAGGAGCGTAACGACTCCCGCTCCGCTTCTCAAAGCTCCTAAAGCAGAAAGGGCCGGAGCGCCCGGGTAACGCGCCGAGCCTCCAGCTATTAAAAGCCTTCCTCTGAATCCCTTGTGCATATCTTCGGGGCGAGGAGGTAATAAATCCTTCACGTTCATTTTTAAACTCTTACCATAGTGACGGGGTGATTGCCGGCGAAAACGGCTTCGATATTTTTCATGACCAATCTCCCCATTTCAAAGCGCGTTCCGAAAGTTCCTGTGCCTACGTGAGGCATTAAGACAACGTTTTGAAGAGTCTTTAGGCCGGGTTCGACTTCGGGTTCATTCTCGTAAACGTCAAGCCCTGCTCCTGCGATTACTTTTCGTTCGAGGGCGCTTACTAGAGCTTTTTCATCGACAACCGGCCCGCGTGAAGTGTTGATTAAAATTCCGTCCGGCTTCATTTTAGCTAGCTCATTAGCTCCGATTAAGTGACGGGTTTCTGGCGTGAGCGGCAAATGAATCGAAACAAAATCCGAACGCTCTAATAATTCTTCGAGGCCTGTCCGGCTTGCTCCGACGGCTTCAAGCGGTAAAGAATTTCGGCGGCTGTAATATAGAACTTTCATGTTGAAGCCGAGCGCGGCTTTTCGTCCCAAGTTTGAGCCGATTCGTCCTGCTCCGATAATTCCCAAAGTCTTGCCTGTAACGTCATAACCAAGCAAATATTTTGGGGCCCATTCAAAGCTTGAAGTTCTTACGATATTATCGCCTTCGATAACTCTTCGGGCTGCTGATAATAAAAGCGTGAAGGCGAGGTCTGCTGTAGCGTCAGTCAAAACGTCGGGAGTATTTGAAACATAGATGCCTTTCTCCTGTGCAGCTTTGACATCAATATTATTAAAGCCAACGCCGTAATTAGCAATGAGTTTTAAATCCGGGCCGGCTGCGTTGATGACTTCCGCGTCGATTGAGTCATTAAGCATTGTGATAACGGCCGCATAATTTTTTACGGCGTTAATAATTTCTTCGCGGGTTGCTTTTCTTTCCTCGGGGTTGACGTCATATTCGCAGATATTGCCGAGCAATTTCATTACGGAGTTAGGGAGCCTGCGTGTTACATAAACTTTTCTGTTCATAATTTTTACTCCTCGATCGTGATAGTTTTGATTACGACATCTTCGACCGGTCGGTCCTGCCTGTTGGTTTTAGTGTGGCCGATAGCTTCGACGACTTCCATTCCTTCAATGACGTGTCCGAATATAGCGTGATGACCATCAAGCCACGGGGTCGGAACAAGCGTTATAAAAAATTGTGAACCGCCTGTATCAGGGCCAGCGTTAGCCATTGAAAGAATTCCTTTTGAGTCATGTTTGAGTCCTTTGCCGAACTCGTCAGGGATAACATAGCCGGGGCCGCCGCGGCCTGTACCTGTAGGATCGCCGCCCTGTATCATGAAGTTATCAATTACGCGGTGAAAGATTACTCCGTCATAAAAATTTTTCTTAGCGAGGTCAGTAAAATTTTTTACGGTGTTAGGAGCGAGATCGGAATAAAGTTCGATTTTAAAATTTCCCATGTTTGTTTCAAACAGGGCGACGGGTCTTTTCGCGGGCTCATTGGCGAAGGCGGTCAAGCCTGCGAGTAAACACATAGCCGCTACGACGGCAAAGACTGCAATAAATTTGAGCATGAAAAAAATTCCTCCTGATTTAAAATTTTTCTAATAATATCACTTTGCTGTGAAAATCCCCTTGCCTCCCCTGAAAGGGGAGGTGGCCGACCGAAGGGAGGTCGGAGGGGTTGAATTTAAAATAAAAGGGGAGGTGCCTGAACGAAGTGAAGGGAGGTCGAAGGGGTTGAGTCTTAAAACAAAAAAAGGCCCCGAAGGGCCAGAAGATTTTTACGCGTTGCCTGCTAGCTGTCCACACGCCGCCATAATATC
>JAFSSV010000040.1 GCA_017450825.1 Synergistaceae bacterium | reverse complement strand
GGGTAGAGGGAATAAAAGATGTCGAAGAACTCTCTTGCGCCCCGCCGTCCCTGTAAGGGAAGGGGGACCGCTTGCGGTGGAAGGGTTGGGGGAGAGGGCCACGAAGTGGCGAGGGGGTTATTTTCAAGTGCTTTTACTATACATTTTTTTTCCCAATCAATTTTCAAATTAAAAAAAATTATTCTGAAAGGAGTTTTCTGTTTTGAGCGAAGAATTAAAGGCCGTGTGGCTAAGATTCTTTAACTGGGTCGTAGGCAACGGGCCAAGGCCGGAAAATGAAGTCATGCCTCCTGAACCTCCTCCCGATTTGCCTTTCACTCAAAAACCTAAAGACAAATATTCCCGCTTCCACGAGGCTACACTCAAAGAACGTTACGAACAATGGCTGGAAATTCATGGGCTTCACGTCTTCTCAAATTTATATTCAGGCTTGAGCGTCTTAACCTGTATAGTAATTGTTGCTCTGCTCTTGGCAACGGTTGCCGAGCTTCCGCCCTTCGGACACGAACGCAACCCGGCCAATAACGAAGTAATAAGACGCTACGTTGAACATGGAGGACACGAAACAGGTGCTCAAAATATCGTAGCGGGTCTTATTCTTGATTACAGAGCGTTCGATACCTTCGGAGAAAGCGCCGTGTTATTCACAGCAGCAGTAAGTGTCTTAATGCTGCTCGGAAAATCACGAAGAAATAAATTAAACGATTCACCCCAGCCTGTCGCGCATGAAAAGGGACAGGATTTTTTGCCGCTTGCTCCTCCGTTGTTAAGAAAAGATGACGCTATCCTTCGCGGCGTTGCTACGCTGTCAATTCCGGCTATCTTAATGCTTGGCTGTGTGGTCGTAATTAACGGGCACTTGTCACCGGGCGGAGGCTTTTCAGGCGGAGCGATTTTAAGCACGGCGCTCATACTTGCGGCCAATGCCTTCGGCTTTGAAAGAGTACGGGAATTTTTCAACGAACGTACTTTTATAATCTCAAGCTCTTCGGCCTTGATGATCTACGCTTGCTCTAAAGGCTATTCGTTCTTCACGGGAGCTAATCACTTTCACTCAATCATTCCAAAGGGTACAGTAGGAAATATTTTAAGTGGCGGATTAATTCTTCCCCTTAATATTTGTGTCGGGCTTATCGTTGCCGGGACGCTCTATAGTTTTTACGCTCTATTCAGTAATCAGGAGGTGTAAAAAAATCATGCTAGAAAAATTATTCTTGAATCATTACGAAGCCGCCGCCGTAATTTTATCCGGCATTGGCCTCACGAATTTATTATTGCAGAGAAATCTAATCAAAAAAATTATCGGGCTTAACATCATGGACACGGCCGTATATTTATTTCTTGCGGCCAAGGGCTAAGTAGAAGGGCGCGCAGCTCCGATTTTATTAGAGAACGGATCGGGAGGCTGGCTCACGTCTTCGGCGCTTTATGTTAATCCCGTTCCAGCCGGGTTAGTTTTAACCGGAATTGTCGTGAGCGTCAGCGTGACGGCCTTTGCCTTGGCCTTGACATTAAAACTTTATGAAAGCTACGGGACTTTGAATATTGACGAAGCCTTATTAAAAATGACTCAAGAACAGGAAGAACTCGAAGCGAAAATCGAAGAGGCCGAGGAGGAAATTCTGGCATGATAAATATTTTTGCTTATAACATTCCTTTTATAAGTATATTTTCTTTAATGATCGCCGCGATAATTACGCCGCTCCTTCCGAATAAAAACCGTCTTCCCGAAAAATTATCGTGTTATGTTATAGGCTTTGTCGCGTTGCTTTCGGCTTATCTCTTGTATTCTCTTACGGCCGACAACGCCAGCTTAACTTTTAATTTTCCTATGGGGCATTTCCCCGCGCCTTGGGGCAACGAGTTAAGAGCCGGGCCTCTTGAGGCTGTCTTAGCGCTTGTGTTTTGCGTAGCGATGCTTTTATCTTTGACGGGGAATTTTTCTTCGACTGCTGAAGACATTGCACCGGCAAGGCGGCAAATTTTTTGCGTGCTTGTAAATTTATTAACCGCGTCGCTCTTAGCCTTAACTTACACGAACGATTTATTTACTGCTTATGTTTTCATAGAAATTAACACTATCGCGGCCTGTGCTATTGTCGCAGTAAAAGAAAGCGCCGAAACCGTAAGGGCGGCCCTTCGTTATCTTGTAATGAGTCTCGTAGGCTCCGGGCTTGTAATGATTGCTATCTGTCTGCTCTATGATTTAACAGGTCATTTATTAATGCAAAACATGCACGCGGCTATTGAAGTTCTTGTAGCGACAAAAAGTTATTTAATGCCGCTCACGGTGTCGCTCGCTTTAATAACGGTCGGCCTTGCGATAAAGAGCGCGCTTTATCCTTTTGCCTCGTGGCTTCCTGACGCTCACGGAAGTTCTACGAATGCTTCAAGCGCGATTCTTTCGGGGCTTGTCTTGAAGGGTCATATCTTCACGATAATAAAAATTTTTTACAGGGTCTTCGGGCTTAACGTGATTCATTTTTTGAGAATGGACACAGCGATTTTTATTTTGGGCCTGCTTGCAATGATAATGGGGTCTGTTCATGCTCTAAGACAAACGAACGTAAAAAAAATGATAGCGTGGTCAAGCGTTGCGCAAGTCGGATATATTTTCTTAGGCGTTGGATTAAACACCGTTGCTGGAATCGCGGCGGCTTGCCTTCATATAATTGTCCATGCTTGCGTTAAACCAATGCTGTTCACGGCGGCCGGAGGCTTGAGCAACGCCGCAGGACACAAAAAAGGACTTCATGCCCTCATGGGAACTTTCTATCAAAACCGTTGGGCGGGGCTTGGCCTTATTGCCGGAGCTTGTTCAATGATGGGCATACCGGCGTTCGCGGGGTTTGCGTCGAAGTTGAGTCTTACGCTTGCCTCGTTCGACAGCCCTGTAATAATTTGGGCGCTTGCGGCTCTTGCTACAAGTTCTGTCTTGAATGCCTTGTATTATGTTCCGGCGGTCATTGTAGTTTTGACTCACGATAAAAAAAATATTGCTCACTCTGCTCCCAATGTTACGAGGCTTTATAAAGTTTCAATGTTTATATTTCTGGCATTGAATTTTTATCTTGGCTTGTTCTGTGTGCCGCTGCTTAGATTAATTACAAGAGGGGTGAATGTTCTGTGACAAGTAACGCGATAATGACTCTTGCGCCCGTTCTCTTCCCGATTGTAACGGGCTTTGCTCTTTTCTCACGTCCAATCTTTGAAGACCGTCATGTTTATGTCGGAGTTATGACCTTCTTAACTTCCGCGATAACTTTTTTTTCAGCTATTATGACGACCGGGGAGCTTATAACCCTTTGGAAAATTACAGACACTCTTTCGATAGCTTTCAGGTTTGATTATCCAGCGCGGGCTTTTGCCTGTCTTGTTGCTTTTATATGGCCGCTTGTCACGCTGTATGCGTTTGAATATTTAAGGCGGCGGCCTCCTGTTGATAGATTTTACGCGTTCTTTCTTTCGACTTTTGGAATTTTAATCGGGGTTGCGGCGGCTGGAAATTTATTGACGCTGTATTTATTTTACGAGTTAATGACTTTTATGACCTTGCCCCTAGTCATGCACTCTCAACAGCGTGAGGCGATACGGGCGACAGTTTCTTATTTGTTATATTCTTTGACGGGCGCGGCGCTGGCGCTTGGAGGATTCTTTTTCTTTCAGGTCTACGGGGTTTCAATGGACTTCACGCCGGGAGGAGTTCTTGACATGGCGCGGATAACTGCTGAAAAAAATGAAAGCATGTTATTAACCGTAACTTTCTTAACGCTTGTAGGCTTTGGAGCAAAGGCCGGGCTTGTTCCTTTACATGCTTGGCTGCCGACTGCTCACCCTGTAGCGCCGACCCCGGCAAGTGCAGTCCTTTCGGGTTTAATAACTAAGGCCGGAGTGATTGCTATGTTTCGAGTCGTTTATTATGTAGTCGGAGCGGATTTCCTTCGGGGAACATGGGTACAGCAGGCAATATTATTAATGGCTTTGCTTACGATTTTCACAGGCTCAATGATGGCATATGCTGAAAAGCATTTAAAGAAACGTATAGCGTGGTCAACAGTGAGTCAAGTTTCTTATGTTGTCTTTGCAATGATGTTATTAAATCCTCTGGGAATTACCGGCGCTGTCTTACAGATTGCGGCTCACGCAATGTCGAAGAGCTGTTTATTTTTGAGTGCCGGTGTCGTAATTTATTTCACGCTTGAAGGCGCGAATTATCACTATGCCGATCAGCTTCGGGGCGTAGGCAAAGAACTCCCGATAACAATGACATGCTTTGCGCTTGCGTCGATTTCTTTGATTGGTCTTCCGGTTACTGGAGGCTTTGTAGCGAAATGGTACATGGCTTCGGGAGCGCTTGGCCTTGGCAAGCTTGGAATAACCGGAATAATTATCTTAATGATAAGCGCGTTATTAACGGCCGGATATTTATTGCCGATTGTAACGGACGCTTTCTTCCCGGGAGAAGATTATAACTATTCGAGGCTTGTTCCTTTGAGATTGCCTTGGAACATGAAAATTCCTTTGCTCTTGTTAAGTGTCGGAGCTGTAGCCGCTGGATTATTTGCCGGAGTAATTGGGGAGTTCGTGAGCGCGAAAATAATTTCTGTGCTGCTGTAGAGCAATCCCTTCCGCTTCGCTTGCGCCCCTCTGTGAAGGGGGAGAGGGCCAGCTTGCTGGCGAGGGGGTTATTAAAAAAAATTTTTTTATTAGACTACAACCCCCTCCGGTTCACTTCGTTCACCACCTCCCCAAGGGGAGGCTTTATGTAGCAGAAAACTGAGCCTCCCTCGGGGGAGGGGAACCGCCTGCTGTGGTGGGGGTTTCGGTGGCGGGATTCCCTAACCACAAACTCTTGATATAATTAATAAACTTTCCAGATTTTTAAATTTAAAAATTTTTTATAAGGAGGCGTTTTGTATGTACAAAAAAATTTTTGCGTGCCTGCTGCTTGTTGTCATGCTTGTAACGTGTGCCGGAGCTGATGAGCTTTCTCTAGGTGAAGTTAATAAGTTCCTGAACACTTCGGCCAAGCTCGGCGAAGGCTCAAAAGGCAATCAAGTCGCCGTGATACCCGTTAATCATATTGACGGCCCTAAGCAGGAAGATTTATTTTACGCGTTTGTTCCGTTTAAGTACGTGGCCAGAAATTATATCAAGTATCAAGTAACTTTCCTGTCCTGCACCTGCCGAACTGCTGATGTAAACGTCTGGACTACCGGCTATCTTGAATTAACCCTCCCTTCAAGCGGAAAGATCAAAGACTCCGAAGTTCGTTTCTACAGCTTTGACTCCGACTCTACTCAACATTACCTCGGCGGCTTCTGGGGCGACAGCGATCCCCCTCCTACAGCTCCTAAAATAAACTTTGAAAAATTCAAAGCTGAAATTCTGCCTTACTACGTTGGCAAAAATTACGCTCAACTTTCAAAACTTGGAACGATTGACGACATCAAAGACTTCTCAAAAGGTGAAGGCCGTGAGAATTTCACGCTTGATGCTTATACGGGCGCTACGGTTTCGGCCAACAACGTTTTAAGAATCTTGCAGGCTATGTACGCTTATCACGCTACGGACTCATTCTTTGACAACGACCCCGAGGCGTTAGCGCTCCGAAAAGTTTTTGAAGACAAAAAAGAAATGGCCGCCTCCGCTACAGCTTCAGCCGCCGCTAAAGAGTCTTCAGAACTTCCCGCGCCTGTTGACACTAAAAAAACTTTCAAGGCCAACAAGGACGAGACTACCGAAACATTTTGCGCTCCCGGAAATTTTGGCCCTACATGCTCGGCAATCAACAACGAAAATTTACGCGCCTATCTTGGCCGCAGCGACGTTATGTATATCGACATTCGCGACTACGCCGACTACGCTAAGAAGCATTTAAGAAATTTTGAGTGCATTCCTTATTTTGCTTTGATCTTCAACGAGAACGCCGGCAAAGATGACTCACTTCCGCAGCTTTACGGCGGCACACCAGACAAACCCGTCCCGGTCTATAAAGAGTCCGATGAGATTCTTGAAGCTTTGTTCCCTAAGAACAAGAATATATTTTTAATGTGCCAAGGCGGCGGACGCGTAAGCAACATGATGAAAATTTTAAGCGCCCGGGGCTGGGACATGAGCAAGATCTACAACATCGGCGGCATGGGACAATACGCCGGGCCTCAATACCGTGACATCACGACAGATACTCCGGAGATTTCTATCAAGGTAGAATATAATTTTGAAGGCTTGACGCGCATTAAGTAGGAAAGATTTTTAGAAAAACAAAGACCCCGAGGAAATTCCCCGGGGTCTTTTTATTCAAAGAGTTCTGAAATTATATCTTGTACGTGTTCGATCTTGTTGGCTTTTACGACGTTGCTTCCGCAGAAAAATAATCCCGTGTCCCAGTTCCCGACTTGAGCATCAACTAAGGCCGCGGCTATACAGAAAGTTTCGCGGGTCTTTCTATAGCGGCAATGTGAAAGACAATTCGCGAAGCACGGCTTACTTTCTACTTGACCTTCGAGATATTTCGCAACAAATGGATTTTTTATTGCGCGTCCGGGCAAGCCAGCGGGACTGTGAATCAAAACTACGTCCTCTTCTTTAGCGTCAATGTAAGCCTGCTTAAATCTGTCTGACGCGTCCCCTTCAAACGTACATGCAAAACGCGTTCCCATTTGAACGCCTTTAGCTCCCAATGCGAAGACCCTTTCAAGATCTTTTCTGTCCCAGATTCCTCCGGCTGCTATAACTGGAATATCGCTCTTCAGTTCTTCGGCTACATATTTGACGACATCAGGCACGGCTTTTTCGAGTCTAAGCTCGGGATCGTAGACTTGTTCAATCGTCATTGCGCCCAAGTGTCCTCCGGCGGTTGCGGGTTCTTCAACGACAAAAGCGTCGGGCTGGCGGTTATATTTTTTCTCCCAGTGCCTTGTTATTAAGCTTGCGGCCTTCGCTGAACTTACTATAGGCACGAGCGCAACATCAGGAAAATCTTTCGTGTAGTCCGGGAGTCTTAACGGGAGCCCAGCGCCGGAAATTATTAAATTTGCTCCGCCCTCTGCGGCTGCTCGAACTTGTCTGTCATAATCTGTGAGGGCTACCATGCAATTCACCGCGATAATTCCTTCGGGGCCTGAAATACTTTTGGCCTTGGCTACGGCTTCTTTAACTACGATTTCATTCACGTCAAAATAATTATGCTTTTCAACGGCGTAAAGCGGCGAGTCGTGAGCAAGTCCTACGCTTGCGATTGTTCCTATTGCTCCGCACTTCGCGACCCAGCCTGCTAAATTAGGGCCGGAGATATCGACTCCCATTCCGCCCTGAATTAAAGGGTAACGCGGCTGATACTTTCCTATTTTTAATACGGGAAGATTCAATTTGAAGATACACACTCCTTTCAAAAAATTTTGTGAGCTTTATACTAAGCACACTTAAAAAACTATACCCCAATGGCGAACACAAGCGGCCTTCTTTAAATACACCCACCACCGCAAGCGGTTCCCCTCCCCCGAGGGAGGCTAAGATTCCTGCTACACAAAGCCTCCCCTTGGGGAGGTGGTGAACGAAGTGAACCGGAGGGGGTTGTTAATCCACACGCTTGAAGGGTCAGAGGGGTTTTATAGAAAATAAACTGTGCTTGCTTTAATTATACATTGCCTTCTCAACGAACGAACATATAAACGCTAGTGCCGTTATCATAGTAACCTGTTGCAGTGTCCCCGGTAGTCGGAAGAGCTGTAGAGCTTAAAAGTTTCGCGTCCTTAGCCCGTGCTTTAAGTTTATTTTTGAGCGTAGCATTATCCTCGACCGTGGCTTCGATAAACCATTGTTTAGTAGAGTCGTTGACTTTTATATCATAGCCTTCGATATT
>JAFSSV010000039.1 GCA_017450825.1 Synergistaceae bacterium | reverse complement strand
CGACCTCCTTTCAGAGCCTTCGGTGTGCTACGCGACCGGCCACCTTCCCTTTATTTTAAAATCAACCCCTCCGACCTCACTTCGTAGCCTTCGGCGTGCTACGCGACCGGCCACCTCCCCTTTCAGGGGCGGCAATAGTGTTAAAAAAATAGAAGATCTCGAAGGACTCTCTCGTCCCCCCTGAAAGGGGGGATGTCAGCTTGCTGACAGGGGGGTTACTTTTCACAAAGGCCAGTCAGCTTGCTGACAGGGGGGTTGCTTTTCACAAAGGCCAGTCAGCTTGCTGACAGGGGGGTGCCCTCCAAGAGGGCCAGCTTGCTGGCGAGGGGATTCCCTAGAACAACCCCCTCCGGTCTTCGACCACCTCCCCAAGGGGAGGCTAAAGGCGGGCTGCTTTCATTGCGCTATGACTTTTCTATAAAGACTTATCAAAGAGTCCGTACAGCGTTCGTGACTCCGGCGGCTCTTTAAAAAGTGCCGGGCTTTGCCTGCGATATATTTTCCGCGGTCGGCCAAGCCTTGACGAATTATCCTCGGCAAGTCCGACTCTTCTTCTATTAAGAAATATCCGTCCGGGCCAAGAATTTCATCAAGATAGCCGGACTTAGGCGAAGCAATAGCAAGCCCCCTCATTGTTAAAATTCCTGCTCGCATTGCCTCCCGGGGCGTAGGCTCGCCCGCAATATATAAACCGCTCAAGGCTTCGGGCCTTAAAATTTTTTCTGAGATGTCAAAAATTTTATAATCGCCTTCGGGAATTTTTTTATTATTACGAATGAATACGGCCTTGCTAACGTCATCGCTTTGAGTACTCAAAGGATCAAAGACCGGAAAGATCACCGCCTCCCCGGTCAAAGCTCCTTCAGTAAAAAATCTCGAAGGCTGGCCCGCCCAGTTAGTGCCTTCTAAAAGCGTGTGAACTGTCCTTGAATGAAGCCGTACAATTTTCCACCATGCCGGAGCTTGGCCGAACAGGTGCCAGATTTCTTTTTTGGCGAAAATATTTTTACAGCGGTCAAGGCCGGAAAAACTTTTTTCTTTTGAGTTCCAGACTTTTAAATCTATATCGCGTGAGTGACTTCTCAAGGCGCTGGCCATATCTTTTATGACCTGAGCAAGGACATCGCTCACTGAATTTGAAATATACCAGTTACATGTGTGCATAGGCTTAAACGAATTCAGCCATGTTGAATTTCTTGCGGCCTACTCTTAAAAATAAATACTTGTCATTGACAAGCGAGTCTCTTTCAAGCGCGGCCTTCTCGTCGGAAATCTTAGTGCCGTTGATAGACACGCCGCCTTGACGGATTGCGCGCTTTGCTTCGCCGTTGCTTTCACATGCGTCGGATAGGGCCAAAAGATTCACAGCGCTAGCCGGGAACTCTACGCCTTCAAGTTTTTTGTAAGGGACTTCCTGTTTTAACATGTTGCAGATCTCATCGCTTACGCCTGTAAAGTCAATCTTGGGATTAAATAAAATCTCGCTGGCTGTTATTACGCTCTTAGCCGTATCGAGTCCGTGAACAGTCGCTGTAACTTCGAGAGCTAATTTTTTCTGGGCGACTCGTTTTTCGGGGGCGGCGTTGTGTTCGGTCATTATCGCGGCGATCTCTTCAAGCGGAAGGAAGGTGTAAAGCTTCAATAATTTTTCTACGTCCCTGTCGTCTGTATTGACCCAGAACTGATAGAACTTATAGGGGCTTGTCTTTTCTGGATCGAGCCATACTGCTCCGGCTTCAGTCTTGCCGAACTTAGTCCCGCTTGACGTTAATAATAAAGGCTGAGTGAGTCCGAAGACTTCAGCTCCGCTTGTCCTTCTAATATAGTCAGACCCGGCCAATAAATTTCCCTGTTGGTCATTGCCTCCCATTTGTAAGCGGCAGCCGTAATTTTCGTTAAGATATTTGAAGTCCATTGCCTGTAAAAGCACGTAAGAAAATTCGGTGTAAGAGATTCCTTTTTCGGGGTCTTCGAGTCTTGAGCGTATATATTCGCGGGCGATTAAATTATTAACCGAAAAGAATTTTCCGATGTCATGAAGGACTTCAAGAAAAGTAATTTTTGAGAGCCAGTCATAATTATTTAAGAGCAGCGCGGAATTTTTCCCGCAGTCGAAGTTTAAAAATTTTCTCAGCTGAACTTTAACGCCTTCGATATTATGCTGGACGGCTTCGAGCGTAATTAAATTTCTTTCTTTGCTTTTGCCGCTGGGGTCGCCGATTAAGCCTGTGCCGCCACCGGCCAGAGCTATAGGTCTATGCCCGAGTCTCTGGAGCCAGCCAAGGGCCATTAACGGGATTAAATGTCCGACGTGTAAACTGTCCGCCGTGGGATCGAATCCGACATAAGCTGTAACCATTTCTTCATTCATAACTTGGGCGAGGCGTTCCTCGTTTGTACACCATTCAAAATAGCCGCGCCCTTTCAAAACTTCAAAGGCATTCATGAAATTTTTTCTCCTTTCATACTTCTATCGCTTAAAAATAATTGTACAGTGTACAGGAAAAATCGAAAGAGCGTTAATTTTTTTCAGCTGGACTTCCTTCAAAATCTGTCACGCATATGTCACGCGTGACAGAAGTGTGACGGAATCGTGACAAAAAAAAATTTGGAGGCGTAACACCCTCCGAACTAGTCAAGCTATCAATTTCTTTGAATAAAATTTTTTTTGCTTTTTCTTGACTAATGCTTTCAATTTTTCTTTCTAACCACAATCCCTCGGGCCTCACTTCGTAGCCTTCGGCGTGCTGCGCGACCGGCCACCTCCCCTTATTTCTAACTACAACCCCTCCGACCCTTCGGGCCACCTCCCCTTACACAGGGGAGGCAAGGGACGTAGCAGGAATAGAAGGACTCTCTTGCGCCCCCGGTGAAGGGGGAGAGGGCCAGCTTGCTGGCGAGGGGGTTATTTTAAAAAAAGGGAGGGGAACCGCTTGCGGCGAGGGAGTCGCTTT
>JAFSSV010000038.1 GCA_017450825.1 Synergistaceae bacterium | reverse complement strand
GAAGATTCAATTTGAAGATACACACTCCTTTCAAAAAATTTTGTGAGCTTTATACTAAGCACACTTAAAAAACTATACCCCAATGGCGAACACAAGCGGCCTTCTTTAAATACACCCACAACCGCAAGCGGTTCCCCTCCCCCGAGGGAGGCTAAGATTTTCGCTACACAAAGCCTCCCCTTGGGTAGGTGGCTCAAAGGGCCGGAGGGGTTTTATATAAAAGCTATACCCATCGCCATTCAGGTTTTGTTCCCATTCCGAGCTTACGAATAAGATAGACTCCCCGTGCTTTGAATTGTCTGCTGCCGGGGTTGTACCAGATTAAAAGAGTCCCCCGCTGTTTATTGAGAACTAATTTTGTCACAGCGCCTTCGACTATTTGTCCGTAATAAGCCAAGATCATTTCGTTATTAGCGACGGCGATTTTCTTTTTCAAGAGCTTTAAAAGATTTTTTCGTTCCTGCGGCATCGCTTGAACTTGTTTCAAGTTCGACCATGTTTTGATTTTCTTGCTGAAAGAAATTTTGTGAGCTTTGACATCTTGCTTGATATATTTTTTTATTTTGACATTCTTGGACTTTATGAGCTCGTCTGAAAATTTCAGGCGCGTAGCTTTACATTCAAGCCTGTTATCAAAGTCAAAAGGCTTTGAGCTTGCTGCTTCGATCTTAGGGTAAAGGTGAAGAGTCTCAACGCGAGTCCGGGGCTTGAAAATTTCCGGCGGATCTAATTTAAAATCTTCGACTTTGAAGACTTTTATTTCTCTTGTGACGTGACGCGCTAAAAAATTTCTTACGCCTTTAAGAATTTCGGGCATTAATTATCGAACTCCTGACGCAAGAAAATTTAAAGCCTTCTGTAATCTTGTGAAAGGCTCTAAGATTTCCATTGACTCTGAAGCTTCGGATAAGATTGCCGCGGTCTGCTGGACTTCTTCAGGGCGGGTATTAGCGGGGAACTCTGCTCTAAGGGGAGCGCCGTTGACCGCAGCCTGAATTAAAAAGACTCCGGGGTCTGCTGTAGTTTCGATATGACCAGCCGCGTCCAACGGAACATGCGGAGACTCTTCAAGCAATACTGTTTTAACTTTGCTGTAATCTTTGAGCGGCGTGAGAATGTCGCTGTCGTTACAGATCCAGACTTGCGGCTTCAGCTCTACAGCGTCAAGCAGACTTTCAAGAATTAATTTCTCTTTAGCATACTTTCCGAACGACTCACCGTAAAGAATCCGGGCCAAGTGATCGGGCCTTAGCGGTTCAGTCCGGGCGAAGTCGAGCGGGAATCCTTTAGCATCTGTCACGAGTGCCGCGCCTCTTATCATTCCTTCGGAGCCTTCAATCATTACGTAACCAAGTGAATTATTTTGTGAAGCCATGAAAAATTTTTCTCCCTTTTAAATTTATTATGATTTTCGAAAATTATAGCGCCGAATTTTAATTAGAACGTCACGCGTGACACATGCGTGACATATGCGTGACGGATTTTTTTTATGCCCTTGCCTCCCCTGTGTAAGGGGAGGTGCCGAATGAAATGAGGCGGAGGGGTTGTAGTTAGAAGAAAAGTGGAGGTGTCCCAAAGGGATGCCGGAGGGCTTGCCGTGAAAAAAAAGCTCAGGGCTTTGAAAAAATAAAATTTTCTGATAACCTTTCATAAAATTTTTAGATTGAACAGGAGGAATTTTTTATGTACGAGATAGTTTTAATTCGTCACGGCGAAAGCGCTTGGAACAAAGAAAACAGGTTCACCGGCTGGACTGACGTTCCACTCTCCGAAAATGGAATCGAAGAAGCCCGCAGCGCCGGAAAATTATTAAAGGCTGAAGGCTATGCTTTTGATTTTGCTTTCACTTCAGTTTTGAAACGCGCTATAAAAACACTTTGGCTCGTCCTCGAAGAAATGGACAGAATGTGGATCCCAATCGAACATTCTTGGAAATTAAACGAACGACACTACGGAGCTTTACAGGGACTCAACAAGGCCGACACCGCCGCCAAGTTCGGCGATCAACAGGTCAAGATCTGGCGGCGCAGCTATGACATTCAACCGCCGCTCTTAGAGAAATCCGACGAACGTTATCCCGGTCATGATCCTAGATACAAAGGACTCTCCGAAGCCGAACTTCCTTTGACCGAATGCCTAGCTGATACCGTCGCCCGAGTCGTTCCTTACTGGAAAGAATCAATCGTACCCGCTATCAAGTCCGGCAAGAAAATTATTATCGCCGCTCACGGAAATTCTTTGCGCGCCCTCGTGAAATATCTGGACAACATCTACGAGAAAGATATTCTTGAGCTTAATATCCCTACCGGAGTCCCGCTGGTATACGAACTCAACGAAGACTTAACGCCTAAATCCCACCGCTACCTCGGCGACGCTGAAGCAATCGCAAAAGCTCAAGCCGCCGTAGCCTCACAAGGCAAAGCAAAATAATTTTTTTAATTCTAGGAGGAAGCACTATGCACTATTCAGACAGAATACAGTCGCTGAAAATTTCTCCGATCAGACGACTAATTCCCTACTCGGACGCGGCCAAGGCAAGCGGGAAAAAAGTCTACCATTTAAATATAGGACAGCCCGATATAAAAACTCCTGATGAATATTTTGAAGCTATCAAGAATTTCCATCCGGCTACGATAGCTTATCAGCCTTCACAGGGAATTCCGGAACTTCGTGACGCTATAAGCAATTATTACAAGGCTATGGGAATCCCTTATGAGCGCGAAGATATTTATATAACTTGCGGAGGAAGCGAGGCCCTTCAGTTCGCCGTCATGATCCTTTGCGATCCCGGCGATGAAATTCTTGTGCCAGAACCTTTCTACGCTAACTATAATACTTTTGCCCGGCTCGCCCTCGTGAACTTGAAGCCAATCAAAACGACAGCTGAAACAGGCTTCCACCTTCCTTCCGAAAAAGAAATCGAAGCCTTAATCACGCCTAAGACCCGCGCGTTCTGGATCTCACACCCCTGCAACCCTACAGGCACAATGTACACGCCCGACGAAATAGAAATGTTATGCAGGCTTGCAAAGAAGCATGATATTTTTATTATCGCCGATGAAGTTTACAGGGAGTTTACGTACGACAGAGGCACTGAAAGATTCATGAGCTTCGGAGAAGTTGAAAGCGCCCGCGACAGAGTCATTATGGTTGACAGCGTTTCAAAAAGATTCAGCGCTTGCGGAATTCGTATCGGCTGTATTGCAATGAAGAACAAAGAATTTTTAGGACAGGTTATGAAATTATGTCAGGGACGTTTGAGCGTCTCTGCTATTGAACAGGTAGGAGCGGCGGCACTGTACAAGACTCCCAAGAATTATCTTGAAGAAGTCAACAAAGAATACAAAATGCGGCGCGACGTTCTTTATAAAGGCTTACAGGCTATCGAAGGCGCTGTGTGCCACGAACCTAAAGGGGCATTCTATACAATGGTAAAGATGCCTATAGACAGCTCAGAGAAATTTATAATCTGGATGCTCCAGAACTTCGACATCAACGGCGAAACTACAATGGCGGCTCCAGGCAACGGATTTTATGCCGACCCTGACAAGGGACTTGATGAGATGAGAATAGCTTACGTTCTAAAGAAAGAAGATCTTGAAAAGGCCCTTAATATTTTAAAGAACGCAGTCGAAGCTTACCCCGGACGTATCGAACCAATCAAAGCATAAAAATAACAAAAAGCCTCCCCCGTTTTTAAGAGGGAGGCTTTGAATTAAAAAAATTTTTATCTTAGTGAGTTGCTTCGTCGATTGCTCCGTTCAAAGCGCAGACAGCGCAGGCTTCGCGGGGGCTGTGCAGTGAACCGCACTTAGGACAGGTAACTAACTCCGGCTCCGCGGCATAAAGTCTAACGCCGTGACACTCGGGGCACTCGTAAATATCTACGTGGAATCTGTCGGCCTTCAGGAAAGCACTTCCCATAGGATAATCTTTTTCTTTAAGAGTCAAAACTGTGTGGCATGATGGACACATTCTGTCAGCCATAATAAAAACAAACCGCCTTTCACTTTTTAAAAATTTTAAAGCATTATATCACGTGAGTAATTTTTTTCTTTTTAAAGCAGCAGACATACAGTTCAGAAAAATTTTTTCTTTCTCCGTTCTGTATGCCCGCCTCCCAAAAATAAATATTCACTCAATATTCACCAATGTAGTAAAATTTTATGTAACCTTCACTCAATTATCAATTCAAAATTTGCTTGCCCGCTTTCCAAAAGTGAATAAATCAAAAATTTTTCAGGGGGTGCTTATATGAACGTGGAGCAGTTAAAATATTTTGAGGCTATTACAAAGTACAAGACTTTTCTTGAAGCCGCCGAAGAAATGAACATTTCACAGTCTTCGCTTTCAAAACAATTAAGCAGGCTTGAGGACGAGTTAGGCGTTACGTTAATAGACCGTTCAAAGCGTAAAGCGAGTCTCACGCAGGCCGGGAAAATTTTTGCGCGTGACGCTGAGGCTATGCTTGCACAGTATCAAGTCATGCTTTCACACATGCAGGCCTTCAAAAAAAATCCGGACGTTTTGAAAATCGGATCGCTTGCTTTGCTTGGACAGTACGGCCTGAATTACAAGCTTGCAGATTTTGAAGTGTCTCATGACGAATATAAATTGCTTATTGAGGACGTAGAAGAAGATGTTTTAATCGAAGGCTTCAAGACCGGCAAGTATGATCTAATAATCGGAAGGACTCTGCCGGAGGACGTGAGCTGCTCGGCTTCGGTAAAGCTTGCTGATGATGAACTTGTTGCGGTTATGAGGAAATCTCACCCGCTGGCTTCAAAAGATTCTATTGAGCTTAAAAAAATAATTTCAATGCCGCTGTATTTAACGAAGTCTTATACTTCGATTTATAAATTATGTATGCAGCTCTTCAACGAAAATAATTTGAAGCCCGTAAAGATTTCGACTTCAAGATCT
>JAFSSV010000037.1 GCA_017450825.1 Synergistaceae bacterium | reverse complement strand
CCCCTTACTTCTAACTACACCCCCTCCGGCCTCACTTCGTTCAGCCACCTCCCCTTAAACAGGGGAGGCAAGAGTGTAAAGGAAATAGAGTATCTTGAAAAAATCCCTGCGCCCCGCCGTCCCTGTAAGGGAAGGGGGACCGCTTGCGGTGGAAGGGTTGGGGGAGAGGGCCACGAAGTGGCGAGGGGGTTACCTTCAAACAAGAGGGCCGCTTGCGGTGGTGGGGGTTGCTTTCAAACAAGAGGACCGCTTGCGGCGAAGGGTATTAGCCTCTACCAAATTCTTATGCTTTCTTTGTCTTTGAGAGTCGCGTTCATTGCGTCGGCATTCAGAATTAATCTGTTGCCGGGCTGGACTCCTTGGGCTATAAAAAAATTCTCTTCGTCCGCCGGAAAGCCTTCGACCGTGTGAAGCTCCGTGCTGTTGCCTTGAACTACGAACACCATGTTCTTTCCCTCACGGGTTATAACGGCCGTGTCCGGCACCATGACTCCTTTTTGAATATCCGTTATGACGCTGGCAACAAATAATCTCGAACGCAGCGCAGTCGGAGGAAAGAAAGGCAAGCGTAAATAAACTTTTAATTTTTGCCCGCTTGATTTGACAGCAACGACTTCGGCCTTGCGGTCTTTGCCTTCGTATTCAGTCCGAATTCTTATATACGGATCTGTCTTATTCTGGAGCAGGTGTTCAAGCGACGGAGTGTTGTCAAGATAAGCTATACATCTTAAAACTTGAGGCTGTGGGACTAATTTTCCGACAGGATCGCCCCGACTCACATAAGTTTCATTTTCAATCAAGACAGCGTTTTTAAATTCCGGGAACGGCGAAAAGTCCGGCCATAGTTTCGGGTAGACCCAGTTACCTTCCTGACCGTCAAGGCCAGGAAAAAAATACGCAGGGTACGGCGCTCGTATAGGCGAGCCGTCAATAGCCGCGAGTAATTCTCCTTTTGCTACTATACGCGGACGGGGCGAAGGGTAAGTAAGCACTCCATTCTTTGGCGCGTAAAGTAATTGCTCGTCCCATAATAAAATGCCTTTCAAGGGCTGCTCTTCGCTGTAGTCTGTCGATATTACTTCAATTAAATGAGGATTCGATAACGTGTAATTCTCGTACCAGAGTTTATAAATTCTATAGCCCATCATGAAAATAAAAAGCAGTACGGCATAATATACAAGCCTCTGAAAGAGTCCTTGACGTTTTTTAGTTTTCATGAATTAATTTTTCCTTTTGTCCTTTTCGATTTCTGCGAACGCGTCATGATTATGAATGCTCTCGTAGCTAGTAACATTGGCACGATACCATAAAATACGCTGCTCGTTGTCAAGCTTCAGCGCAAGCTCCCGTATAACATCTTCAACAAAACGCGGCCGCTCGTAAGATAATTCAGTTATAAATTTTTCGTCCTCCCGTTTTAAAAGCGTGAACAAAGGAGCCGAAGAAGAATCTTCAATAAGATTTATTAACTCTTCAAACCATACAAGACCTTCACAACGAACTTGTAGCGATACAAGCGCCCTTTGATTATGAGCGCCGTAACGTGAAATTTCTTTTGAACAAGGGCAAAGAGTCTGAACGTTAAGGCCAAGCCCTATGACCATATCAAAATTTTTTCCGGCCTCGTAATTAGCCTGAAGGGTCACGTCACATTTTGAAAAGCTCTCAATCTTAGAAACAGGAGCGCGCTTGCGAAAATAATAAGGGAAGTCAAAGCTCACTGAACTTTCCGGAGCGTCAAGCTTCTCGCAGAGCCTCTTAGTAAAATTTTCAAGATTGGAAGGCGACACACGGCCTTGATATTCTTCAAGGGTTTCGATAAATCTGCTCATGTGAGTCCCGCGGTACTCGTGAGGCAGCATAACACTCATGGAAATTTTCGCGACAGTGTTCTGAATCTTATTGTCCCTGTCCATTAAGATAACCGGATAGCTAACGCCCCGAACGCCTACCCGGTCAATCTGAATTCTTCTTGTGTCGATTTCTTTTTGAACGTCACGCATAATTATATTTATTTACTCACCTTCTTTGAGAGTCTTTAAATGCTTTGCGAGCTGAGAGTTTGGCGACTTGGCCGCAAGGCTTGCCAATGTAATTTTTACAGGCTCATTCTTTTGATTAACTGTCGAATAAGCTGCATCGGGAGAAATATTTTCGTAGCGAATTTTCTTGGAGAACTCCTCAAGAGATCCTACCTTGCAGATTATCACGAAGCCTTCATACTGTTCGGGCGTAAGCTCAATAACCTTCGGCTGATCGTGATAATAACCCGGAAAGCTCGAAGCCCTTGGAGTGCGCCGTGCCGGAGGAACTGGAGCAGGTGCCGGAACTTCAACAGGAGGACGATAAGGCGCGGGCGGTTGAGGCCTCATGCCTTCGCGGATTGCCTCGACTATCAGGACGCTCAAGACAGTACTTAAAACATTCTCAAAGATTCTTTCGCCGCTTATGCCGCGATCCCTCCTGTAATAGTGCCTCCTGTGATGATGATACGCCAACGACACCGAAGGAGAAGAAATAACAAGAGCGAAAATCAAAAGGGCGCTGATAAATTTCTTGGCCTTCATAAAAAATTCCTCCTTCAAAATAAAAATAAAAAAACTTTTTTATTTATACTACGCACACTTTAAGATACTATAACCCCCTCGCCACAAGCTTGACCTATTGGAGAGCAACCCCCCCTGTCAGCAAGCTGACATCCCCCCTTACACAGGGGGGACGAGAAAGTTCTTCGACACGCTCTATTCCCTTGACACCTTGCCTCCCCTGTCTAAGGGGAGGTGCCGAACGAAGTGAGGCGGAGGGGTTTTATAGAAAATAAACTGTGTTTGCTATATTATCGGATTTTCTAAGAACTACACAACTTGTCGCCGTCTCCCATACATAAATTTCATAAAGGCTGCAATTCTCACGAAGAACTCTTCCTTCAAGTTCGCGCCAGATCCATAAGGCGATATTTTCCGCGCTGGGCTGCTCAATAATTTCATTTAAGTATGAGTGATCCAGCCTAGAAATTACGTTAGCCTTAACAATATCTGAAAGCTCGCAGAAATCCATAATCATTCCTTCGGAGTCCGGCATGCCTTCCAGTACAACGCGTAATTTATAAGTATGACCGTGAAGCTTCTCACACTTCCCGTGATAATGAATCAAATTATGCGCCGCATCAAAAATAAATTCTTTGCTTACTAACAATTTTTTTCAGCTCCTTACCTTCCAGCGGTTATGAAGCCAGAACCAAAGCTCCGGCCTTTTGCGAATAAATTTTTCTATTGCTTTGTTCATTTCGAGCAAAATTAATTTCGTCCGTTCTTCGTGATTTAAATTTTTATCGGGGAGTTTCAGAGGCTCAAAGAATTCTGCTTCGTGTTCAAACGGAGCAAGCCTGTAAATACAAAACGGAATAACCGGAACTCCTCCGAGCATTGCCAAGACCGCCGGCCCGGGCATATTAGTTGAGTCAATTCCCATGAAGGGGACGTGCATATTTGGCGAACCGCTCACGTCATTTAATAACGCTACAGGCTCGCCGCTCCGTAACATGTGAGCAAGCTTCATGACGGAAAAATTTTTATCAAGCATGAACATTCCGTTAGAGTTCCGCATATCTCTGACGTATTCGCTTATGTCTAAGTCGTGCATTTCTTGAAAAATTACGTTAAGCCTTCCGCCGAGTCTCAAGGCCTGTTGAGCGGCCCAAGTACCTCCAAGCTCCCAATTTCCGAAATGACCCGTTATAAATAACGCGCCCTTTTTATTTTTTATAACGTCGTTAAAGATCTCTATATTTTTTACTTGCTTGACCCATTGAAAGGCTTGTGAAGGGTCGCGTTTCAAGACTAGGGCTTCTGTTAGAGTCCAAGCAAGATTCTCATAAACTCCGCGGCGGATTTTTTTTCTCCAGTCCTTGGAGCTTTCCGGGAAGACTCGTTTTAAATTTGAGTCTATTAATTTTGCTCGGGGGCTTATGAGTTTCAGCAGGCCCGAAAAAAATCCGGCCGTTAATTTTCCTCTAAGCCCCGTGCTTGGAAGGCGCTCAAAAAATTTTATTATGCTTACTGCTGCTTTCATTTTAAATTTATCACTCCTTAAAGCCCCCCTTTTAAGGGGGGAGGGCCAGCAAGCTTGCTTCCTTTTTAAAGACCCCCACCACCGCAAGCGGTTCCCCTCCCCCAAGGGAGGCTCATATTCCTGCTACACGAAGCCTCCCCTTGGGGAGGTGCTGAACGAAGTGAAGCGGAGGGGGTGAGTCTTAACAAAAAATTTTTTTAATAATAATCCCCTCGCCACTTCGTGGCCCTCTCCCCCTTACACAGGGGCGGCAATAGTGTTAAAAAAATAGAAGATCTCGAAGGACTCTCTCGTCCCCCCTGAAAGGGGGGATGTCAGCTTGCTGACAGGGGGG
>JAFSSV010000036.1 GCA_017450825.1 Synergistaceae bacterium | reverse complement strand
GAGTCATTGTCAAGGCTTGAAGAAATTTTCAGAGCGTTATTATTTTCGCCCGTACTGATTTTAATTTCTTTCGTTGTGATTTTTAACTTCTTGCCTTTGACTCCGATTGTAGCCGTAACGTTCGCAGCCCCGGCGGAATTCGCAGCAGTTAAGACAAAACTCCTAGGAGAATATTCGCCGTCCTCAACCGTAGGAGCTTTAGCAGTCCCGGAAATTTTTCCTGTCGAAGAATCAAACGACAGGCCAAGGGCTTCTAATTCATCTTTGTCGCTTATTGACCATGTAATAGGCTTTGTGCCTTTGACTGTAGGTTTGAGGCTGATATTTTTTCCCAGCTCGATTTCTTTTTTGAGCTTGTCCGCTGTCGAAGAAATTTGCGGCGCAAGCTGACCGACCACGATAACTTTTACTTTTGCTTTTTCTTTAGTTGAAGGGTTGCTTCCGGTTAGAGTGAATTGAGTCTTGGTTTCTTTTCCGGCGGTCGGTGTGCCTTGGACAATAACATATCCGCAATCTTCAACGTAATCTAAATATATACCGTTCTTTTGGTACTCCCTGCCGGACTTCATTGACGCTTGAGTTCTAAACGGCTCTGAACCGTAAAGTAAAAATTCATGCGATTCAATTTCTGTCCCGGCCTTTGCTGTAATCGTGAAAGTGTCCGGCGCTTTAATATCGCCTTCAGTCTGATATAACTGTGTCGTGTAATACCATTCGGGCGAGTCTCCGTTGATGTTAATTTTATAAGTCTTAGTAGTCACGCCTTGACTGTTAGACGCAACGACAACTACAGGAAGATTCTTGTAAGCAACGTTAGGCCAGTTTGTGTACAGATCTGGGTGCGGGTTGTCCGCAAATTTGAAAGTTCCTGTGCCGTTGGGGTTACCTTCGTCGTCTTGGCCTGCCTCAAAGATAAAGCCCGACCTATATTGTGAAAAGTAATTTTCAGATGAAATATCTAAGCTCATGTCGCCGACTTCATAAAAAATATTCTTGGCCGTATTAGCGTCAATATAAGCCTTTAAAGTTATTGGCTGTGAACCTGCGGTCGCAGCAATCTTGAATCCGTTTTCAGTCAAAGTTATCGCGCCTATGTTCGGGAGCTTAGGAGCAAAGCCCTTGACCGTTAGCGAATAAATTTTTCCTGTCGAGCCTGCTGCGTTCGTTGCCGTGATGAGTAATTCTCTATTCTTGCAAGGTTCTTTAGGAGTGCCGGATATTGTGCCTTTGGTTGAATCAAATTCCAGCCCTTCAGGAAGATCGCCCGATAAAGTCAACGTATATTCAATATCGCTCTTAACGTTGATTTTTGTTCTGTAATATTTTCCGTCGGTCGCGTCAGGAAGTTTCTCGGTCGTGAGTTCCGGCGGCAATGTATACGCATAAAAATTTATATCGCGGGTGCTATCGCCGTAGCTGTTTGAGACTCTTACAGTGATAGTTGAATCTCCGATCTCTTTTGCTTTGCCGCTGATAAGGGCATTGCTTGAAAGAGTTAAACCGTCTGGAAGAGTTCCGCCCGTGATTTCCCATTTGAACGCAGGAGAGCCGAAAGCCATAAGCTGAAAATTATATTGAGTGTCCGTCAAAATAGGATCTGTCAGACGCGTTGTTATGATCGGCAAAAATCCGTCAGACATTTCTGTAATCTCCAGCGTGAAATTTTGTGAAGTGCTTCCGGCGGAATTTTTAGCCGTCACGTTACAGGAAAATTTCCCGGCCGTTGTTGGAGTGCCGCTCAAAAATCCTGAGCTTGAAAGCGTAAGCCCTGAAGGAAGATTGCTAGCCGACCATGTTATATTTTGCGCTCCCAAAGCTTTGAAGTTAAAACCGTACGGAGCATTTACAACGCTTATAGGAAGATCTGAAGTCGTTATAACGGGCTTGCTGTTGCTAGCTACAGCACCACGAACACTAAAGGCTACCGGAATATAATTAAGATTGTTATTAATTTCATAAGACGTAGCATGATCGTAGCTATAAGTTCTAGCGATGCCTTCCCGGTTTGTCTTATAGGCGTATCGAATTTCGCTGGGCTTTTCTTTCATGTAAAGAACACCGTTGTTATACACTGAATCTATCTCACGAGAAGAACTATATGCTTTCACAACATCAGAACTAATATTTTGAAGCTTACTCGTCCCAATTAAACTTCTGAAATCGTAATAGTATCTATACTCTGAACCAGCTCCGTTATCAAGTACGTATTGCGCCGGAATATTTTGAGACTTAATAGAAAAATCAACTTTCCCTTCGTGTCTTAAATATTCATCATGTATTTGAGATTCATAGATACCATATTCCCAGTCCAAAGTAAGCAAGTTATTTTTATCGCAATTAATCCACCAAAGTCCTGCAATACTTTGAAATACTAAGTAGCTTAACTTGTTATTAGAACAGTCAATTCTCCGCAACGAAGAGTTGTAACCACTTACTACAAAATTTGTACTCGGAAGAATTAGAACCGTTAATTTATTATTATCGCAATATAAGTCCATAAGACCTCTGCACTGCCACAACTCCAAGACGGTTAATTCATTTCTTGAACATCTTAGTGTCGTGAGCCTGTTACTGTTTAATTGAAGTGCTTTAAGTTTGTTGCCTTCACAGTGTAAATACTCAAGACTAGGATTTGCACTAAGGTCAAGAAATTCTAAATCGTTACTGGTGCAAGATAGGCTGTAAAGTTCAGAATTATTTTTTAAATCAAGGGAAATGATTTTATTATTGCGACATCTAAGAGTATGAAGTTCGGCCAAGTTACCAACATCTAATGCCGCCAATTTATTATTATCACAATAGAGATTTCTTAAATCGGGCAGCTTACTTATATCAAGCTGTGTTATGTTATTTTCTTCGCAGTGTAGATGTACAAGATGTACAAGAGAAGCAGGAAGTTTAAGGCTGGATATCTTATTATTTCGACAGTCAAGCATACGAAGTGCTGTACAACCTTCAACATTTACCGTCACTAAAGAACCTCGTGTTATTCGGTTCGTGTACGAGTGTCCTCCCATAACATCGATAGAGATTAGTTTGGTCATTCCACTGACATCGAGTTCTCGTATAGAAGACTTACGGAAATATAAATTCTGTAGTTCTGTGAAAAATTTTATTCCCTCGAGGCTTGCTATCTCGCTGGCTATCTCGCTGGCGCTAACTTTGATCTCCGTTACTGCTCTGATTTCAGAATCACTCAATACCCCGTCAGAGTTCTTATCAAAATTTTGCGAAATGTAATCACGAAAAGAATTATCTGGAAAGTTCGCCGCGTTAATTTCAACATCGGCTCGTGCCTGCGGACAAAAGAAAAAAGTGAAAGCAAAGAACGCTATAAATAAAAAGACAAAATTATAGGCTCTTGGCTCATTTTAACGCGAAAATTTTTCATGTCAACGTCTCCTTTACGTATAGTTTATATTTTTATCGGCCGGATTTTTTTCTTAATGTAAATTATAATTTAAAAGCAAAATATATAAAGGGGAGGGCAAAAATTTTTCATGCGGAGATTAGATTTTTTCATGATGCTTGCGCTTGTAATTTCTTTCGGGCTTGGCTTGCTTGCTTGGCAATCCGTCAAGGAACTTGCCGCCGTTCGTGAAGACTATGACGCAACGACTAACGAGCTTGAAAATTTACATTTATTAATGGAAGGACTTCAAGAAAAAAATAATTCCCTTGCCTCCTTAAATTTTTCGGAGCTTCAAAGCGATTCAGATTTTTCTGTCGCGGTCGTCAACAAGCTCGAAGAAAATAATTTGAACTTGCTTGCAATGAACTCAAATAATTCTCTGCTGTCTTTAAAACTTCAGGGCGGTTATTATTCCTTTGCCGGAGTCTTGGCCGACTGGAAAAAAATTTTTCCGCCTTGCCGCTTGACTTCTCTGAAAATAATTCGCGATCCAATCGCCCCTGAATTTTTTATCGAAGCCGATCTTACCCTCGAAGTCTGGCAAAAATGAAAAGGACTAACCTAATAAAAATTTTTTTTACGGCCGTGCTCGTTGCTGAAATTATTTTCGCCGGAGCAAATTTCTTCAAGGCCAACAGACTCGCCAACACCTTCCAAAATAAAAAAGAATCCCAACAAAAAATTTCAAGCTCAAAGACTCAAACAAGCCCTTCAAAGTTAGAAAGGCTTTCAAAAATTTTTCAAGACAATCAAGAAATTTCTCAAGCGATCGCCCAAAATTTATTAACGACTCAAAGCCGCCCTTTCAATCTCAACGAAGACGAAAAAATTTTTAGCAGCTCTTCAAATTTTTTTTACGGGGCTGGAGGCAAGCAGAGCAGCCCGGAAAAAATTCCTTCGCTGATAATCAAAGGCATAGTAAAAAATAATAACGCCTTCCTCGCTGTCGTTGACACTGAACACGAAAAAGGCCGCTTGATTAAAAAAGGCGACACTCTCAAAGACATAGGCGGACGCGTCACGAAAATTTCTTTTGACGGAATAACTGTACGAGTCAAAAATAATTTGATAACTTACGAGTTTAAATAATATATAGTGTACATAATTTATTTTCTATGCCCCCCTCCGCCTCACTTCGTTCAGCACCTACCCTTTTAAGGGAGGCAAGGTGTAAAGGAAATAGAATATATTGAAAAACTCTCTCGTCCCCCCTGTTAAGGGGGGATGTCCGCTTGCTGACAGGGGGGTTGCTTTCCAAGAGAGCCAGCTTGCTGACGAAGGGTTTATAGTTTTAAAAATTTTTTTTAAGAGCAACCCCTCCGACCTCCCTTCGGAGCCTTCGGCGTGCTACGCGATCGGCACCTACCCTTACACAGGGGAGGCAAGGTGTAAATAGAAAAGGAGCAAGGATTATTTTCTATCCCTGCTCCTTCCACTAAGAACTTCAAAAAAAATTTTTAAATTTTTATAGATACACACCACGGAGGGCGACAATATCCGATACACGCTTTATAGCCGCAATATAAGCTGAACGCCTCATGGTAACTTTCTTGTCTTGTGAATAGTTCCAGACCTTCGTAAAGTTTTCTGTCATAAGAGCGACAAGCCTCTTGTTATATTCTTCTTCTGTCCAGGAGAAGCCCTGCAAGTTCTGCGCCCATTCAAAATAAGATCCAATAACTCCGCCCGCGTTGGCCAAGAAATCCGGGACAACTATAACGCCCGCATCTTTGAGAATCTCTTCACCTTCTGGAGTCGTCGGGCTGTTTGCTCCTTCAAGAACGTAACGCGCCTTGATCTTCCCGGCGGTATCCTGATTAAGTACTCCCTGTGCCGCGCATGGTGCAAAGACATCACAATCAACGAACAAAATATCGTTAAGAGGAATCTTTTCGCAGCCTTCCTTCTCAAAACCATTGAGCTTTCCGCCGCGCTGTTGGGGGTTGGTGTTCATATATTCAAAGGCTTTCTCGATATTAATGCCTTTAGGATTGTAATAAGTTCCGGTCGTGTCACTGATAGCTACGATTGTAGCGCCGGCCTCTTTGAGCAAGAGCGCCGTATAACTTCCAACGTTGCCGAAGCCCTGAACGGCGACTTTCATTTTGGACGGGTCAAGATTTTTTTGACGCATTAATTCAAGAGCGCAAGTTGCTACTCCGCGGCCGGTCGCTTCGACTCTTCCGTGAGCTCCCCAATAATCTACGGGCTTACCCGTGAGCATTGCCGGCTCGAAGTGTCCAAGCATTTTGCAGATCGTGTCCATGATCCAGACCATTTCTTGACCGCCCGTGTACATGTCAGGCGCAGGAACGTCGCTCCAGCGTCCGATAATGGGCGCGATACGGGCACCGTAAGTTCGGGACATTCTTTCTTTCTCGCGGCGGGTCAATTTCGTAGGGTCGCAGCAAATTCCTCCCTTGCCTCCGCCGTAAGGAATGCCGGCTAACGAACACTTCCAAGTCATAAGCATTGCGAGTCCTTCACACTCAGCTCCGGTTAAATCTTTAGCGTAACGAATGCCGCCCTTGGAAGGCCCTAAGGCTGTCGAGTGCTGTACCCTGTAGCCTTTGAAAACTTTTACGTTGCCGTCTTCAAGTTCAACGGGGACAGAAACATCGAGCCTGCGCTCCGGGTAACTGAGCATTGAAATTAAACTCTCGCTCAAATTCATTTCGTCGGCCGCTCCGTAAAAATCTCTTAGCGCGGTATCGAGCAACAGGTCATCCGATCTTCTTCTTCCGTTTACTATTCTGTCTGCCATAAAATAACACCTTCAAAATATTCTGTAAATTTTTTAAGTTCAAACGGCCGTGAATTTTACACGCGCGTTTTTAATTTGTCAAATCATTGCGTATAATCCTGACTGTAAAATTTTTGACGAGTGCTGTAAGAATTTCAGAAAGAAAAAATTTTTTAGACAGGAGAATTTTTTTTATGCCGGAAGAAAATTTTGAAGTAAAAATTAATCACGAGGCTTTGAAAACTTTGAAGGACGATATCGAATGCAAGACGGGCTTCAGGTTTGTAAAAATTGAAGACGGGGTCGCAGTGAGTGAGCTGGAACTTCAAGAGGATCACGTCAACCCTTACGGGATTCCTTACGGAGGAGTCCTGTTCACGATGGCGGACGATACATCGGGCGTAGCGTTTTTGAGCGCGGGAGGGAACGGCGTTACGGTGAACGGGCATGTTGATTATTTGCGGGGCTCGCGTGATGCTACGAAGTTAATCTGTACGGCGAAAGTTCGCAAGGCCGGCCGTAGAATTTTTTACATTGACGCTGACATTGTGAACGAGAAAGGACTCGACCTCTGTCGATTTAAATTTGTCTTTATAAATTTATAAAAATTCAAGCGAGAAGTTTGCGCTATAAAAAATTTTTTGTGATATAATACTTTACGTTAGAGCTTCCGGTTTGTCCGGGAGCTCTAATTTTTTATCAGCTACTTTATCAGCTACAAAAAGTTTCAAATTCTTCAGCGCCAATAAATTTTTACGAGGCCGAAAAAAAATTAGAAAGGCCCTCGTGACTCTCCGGAGGCTTCGGCGTGACTCGCCGGGGGACTCAAGCTTCAAAAAAAAAATTTTTGAGGGAGCTTACAGTTACGGCCCTTTATTTTTTTTAATAACCCCCTCGCTACTTCGTGGCCCTCTTGGAGGGCAACCCCCTGTCAACAAGCTGACTGGCCTTTGTGAAAAGTGACCCCCCAGTCAGCAAGCGG
>JAFSSV010000035.1 GCA_017450825.1 Synergistaceae bacterium | reverse complement strand
CCCTGTCAGCAAGCTGACATCCCCCCTTAGCAGGGGGGACGAGAGAGTTCTTCGAGATCTTCTATTCTATTTACACCCTTGCCTCTTCTGTGTAAGGGGAGGTGGAATGGTGCGTAGCTCGCCGAAGGCTAGGGCCGGAGGGGTTTATTACTTTTAAGGTGCTTTTACTATATTTTATTTTCCCCAGAAGGTTACGCCGCGTTTTGTTCCCTCGTAGAAATTTATTATGCTTTGAATCTCCGGAGGGTATTGGGATTTATTAGCTATCGCGTTATTAATCTGCTCTGTGAATCTTTTTTCTTTGTTATAAAGCTCACGATAGAAATTATAAATTTCGCGCCTTGCCGCCTCGCTGAAGCCTGCGCGTTCAAGCCCGACCTTGTTGAGGCCGTTAAGCCTCAAGGGATCGCCCGAAGCCAGCGTGTAATGCGGAACATCTTTAACGACTCTATACATGCCGCCTATCATGCAATACTCGCCGATCCTTACGAACTGATGTACCCCGGCCATGCCGCCGAAGACAGTATGATCTCCAACCTGAACAAAGCCTGAAAGCCCGACCTTGTTGGCAATGGTCACATAGCTTCCTACGTGAACGTTATGAGCAAAGTGTACGCCGTCCATAATAAAACAATTTGAGCCTATTACAGTTTCATTTCCTTCGCCTGTTGCACGGTTGACAGTGACGTTTTCACGGAGCAAAGTATTATCGCCTATTCTTACGTAAGAAACTTCACCGCCGAAGCCGTGGTCTTGAGGTTCGCCGCCTATAGCCGTATACTCACAGATTTTGCAGTTAGCTCCGATTGAAACGTAGTCATGAATGCTTACGTAAGCCGTCAAGACTGTTCCAGCTCCGATTTTTACTTTAGGACTGATTATGCAGAACGGCCCAATAGAAACTCCGTCTTCTAATTCTGCTTGGGGTGATACTATCGCGGTAGGGTGTATATTAACGCTCACTGCTCCGCCCCCTCTCCGACTATGAAAAGAAATTCTCCTTCGGCTACAACTTCATCATCAACATAAGCTGCTACTTTAGCCTTGCCGGAATTGCTGCGAGCTTTGAGCAGTTCTACTTTAGTTACGAGTTTGTCGCCGGGCTTGACGTGCTTTCTGAAGCGAACTTTATCAGCTCCTGCGAAGAAGGCGATTTTATTTTTTCCTTCCTTGCCAAGCTTCAAGCCGACCATTACAGACGCTACCTGCCCCATGCTTTCAAGAATCATTACGCCGGGCATTATGGGATTGCCGGGGAAGTGCCCTTGAAAGAAAGCTTCGTTGATAGTAACGTTCTTGTAGCCCGTTATGTGCGTGTCGTCATATTCTGTTATCCTGTCGACCATTAAGAACGGGTAACGCTGCTGTAAAACTTTGCTGATTTCATTTATATCAAGTTCAGGCATAAAAATTTTTACGCTCCTTTCAAATTTCTAAGTTAAGTTCTTTAATTTTTTGGGCGAGCTTCAAGTGTAGCTCATGCCCGGCGCGCAAGGCTATCAAGTGAGCCTTCAAAGGTCTTCCGAGTGAAGCAAGGTCGCCGATTAAATCAAGTATCTTGTGCCTTACGAATTCATTTTGCCAGCGCAAGCCCCCGGCCGCTTGTATCTCCGGCCCTACGACTATCGCATTATCTAACGAACCGCCCAAGGCCATTCCGTGAGCGCGTAAGTATTCAATATCTGAAAGCATTGCGAAAGTACGAGCGCCTGAAAGATTTTCATAATAATTTTTCGGCGAATGCTCATAATCAAAAACCTGTGCGCCTATGAAATCATATTCGACCGTGTAAGTTATGTGCAGCCTGTCGCAAGGGAAGGCGGCCGCGAATCTTTTTCGGTCTTGGCTTGAAACTATGAGCGGCTCTGAAATTTCTATAGCGTTATCTTGCTGAAGCTCAAAATTTTTATCAGAGTGATTTAAAATCTCGTCGCATAATTTTTTTGAGCAGCCGTCCAGCGCCGGCATCTCCGGGCCGTTGACGGTAAGCCGAACTCCTCCGGCAATGCCTAAGCCGTTCAAGGCCGATAAAACATGCTCGCAAGTTCTAACGCTTGCCCCGTCCGGAAAAAAATAATCCGAGCCTCTGTTAGTTCCGTTGCAGGAAAAATTTTTCAAAGGCAATTCGTTATCGCCGGAGCGCATTAAAATTTCTGGAGCTTCACAGGGTTCGATTATTAATTCGCATTCTTGACCGCTGTGAAGTCCGGGGCCTCTTAATAATATTTTCCCGTTAATTTTCATTTTTTTGCATTGCCTCTAATTTTTTCTCAAGCTTTCTCAAACGCTTGAAGAGTTCCGGAAGGTCAGCCGCTAAGACTAAAGCTCTTTTAGCTTCGTTATGAGGCCGTGCCGGGAAGCCTGAGATTATTGACCCTGCCGGAACGTCATTAGTAACGCCGCTGCGCCCGGCAATGATTGTGCCCTTTCCAATAGTAACGTGATCAGTAATTCCGGCCTGTACGGACATAGTGACGCAGTCTTCAAGAACAGAACTTCCGGCTATCCCGGACATAGAGCAAATAATACAAGCCTTGCCGATCTTCACGTTATGCCCGACTTGAACATGATTATCAATTTTAGTTCCGGAGTCTATGAAAGTGTTATCCATTGCTCCGCGGTCTATGGTTGTACATGCTCCTATCTCTACGTTATCGCCGAGGGTCAAGCCTCCGACTTGAGGGACTTTGATAATTTTTTCGCCTTCTCTTACAAAGCCGAAGCCGTCGCATCCAATGACAGCGCCGGAATGGATCAGACAATTTTTTCCGGTCTTGACGTTTGAAAATAAAACGGCCTTAGGTTCGATTACAGTTCCTTCGCCGACGAAGCAGCCTGCTCCCACGAACGCGCCCGCATGAATTTCAGCTCCCGAAGAGATCACCGCATCGCCTTCGATAACGGCGCAAGGGCCGACGTAAGCTTCAAAAATTTTTGCGTCCGAAGAAATTACGGCGCTAGGGTGAATGCCTTTTAATTTTTCTTTATGCTCTGAAAAAATTTCGTAGAGTTTAGCGACTAATGCCCTAGAATTTTCACAGACTAAACCGTCACGCGATTCTTCAAAAAATTCTTTAGGAGCTGCGATTGGAATATCAGGGCTTAGACTTTCAAAAGATTTTTTCTCCCATATAACGCACAAAGATTTTTCGTCGGCGTTTTCCGGTGAAGAGATTTTACTTACAACGCGGCCGGGATTGCCGGCTATAAAAATTTTTTCGTCGCCTAATTTTTCTTTTAAGTCTGCTAAAGTTATTTCGTGCATAAAAATTTTTCCTCCTTAAAATATTTTTAAAGTCAACCCCCTCCGGTTCACTTCGTTCACCACCTCCCCAAGGGGAGGCTTTATGTAGCAGGAATCTTAGCCTCCCTCGGGGGAGGGGAACCGCTTGCGGTGGTGGGGGTCTTTAAAGAAGGCCAGCTTTGTTATAAATTCCACATGCCGCGAAGGCCCCACTTATCGTCGCCGGAGTTGTTGTAATAAATTTCAAGTGACATATGCTCATCAATTCGATAGCCAATCGCCGCCTCATGAGTTGCAAGTCCGGGACTGTAACGCCATAACGCATAAGGCCGCCGGACTCTCAAAGGGCTGTACTGAAATCTAAAGAAATATTCATTCTCGGGCCACTGATTTTCTATGCCGATCCAAAAATTTTCAACGAGTTCAATTTGAGTCCCGAGCCTGAAGGTCAAGCCGAAGTTATCAAGAGCAAAAATCGTTTCAGCGTAAATCTCCGGCCTTAACCATATATCCGGCCGGAAGCCAAAGAACGCTCCAAGCTCCGGATAACGTTCTCTAAGTCCCGCGTATGCCGCAACCCATAACTGAAATAAAAAATCATGACTATCAACCCGCGCCTCTAAATTTGAAACGGTATCTGGCAAAAATTTTATATTTACGTCAGCTTTTAAATTTTCTACGGTGTGTCGGTCTTCGAGAAATGCCTGCGCAAATTTTTCTATATCGTCCTTATGACGCGCAGCCCACTTCACAGGGACTCCGATTAAAGGCGACAGCGCCGGAATTAATTTCGCCTGCAAGTCTGTTCGGAACATTACGGGGATCGTGTGTGAATACAGCGAAGGCTGTACAGCAAGAATCATTTTTGAACTTGGCCGGAAGTTTAAATTTATTACCGTTGAGCTTTCTGAAATATAAATCTGCTGTGAGAACTCCCAGCCCGGCAAACATTCATTAATAATCAAGCCCACACGTTCGCGCAAAGCTTCATCCGCCCAAGTAAAAGCTTCTGGCGGCAATTTCTCAACAAGTTCAAAAATATCGCGGCTTATTCCTTGAGTATCAGACTCAAACCAATTTAAAGCAAGGCCGCGAAGTTCCGGAATATTTATCTTTATTTCGGGCGTGATAATTTTTTTTTCGGCGGCGATAAAAAAAACTGCAGGCCCATCACGTTTTGACTCGATTTTAACGTCATAGCCTGCAAATAATCTCGAAGCGACAAGAGCTAACGTGCCTTCCCTGTCTATTCCTGGCTCACGGGGAATTTCAGTCCAGATAGCATTGAGACTCCTCTTGACCGCCGGCTCAAGCCATGAAGGAATCCCCGACACGCTCATAGCGCAACAGGGAAGGCAATTCAAAATTAATAAGGCACAATGAATAATTAAAAACAAAAATATACATTGTGCCTTACGCATTTTCTTAGAACATTTCGCCGAAGCCGAAGTAAGTTTTGTTTTCTTCTCCGCCTTTAGCATAGTCTACTCTTAAATTTCCGAACGGGGTTTTTACTCTTACTCCTACGCCGTAGTCGTCGTGATGATTGCTCCAGTCAAATTTCTCGTCAGCGTTGCCGATGTCATAAAAGCCTACAATAGTCACGGCCGAAGCAACAGGAACGCGCAATTCAAAATTTCCTAGATACATATTACTTCCTTCAAACGAACGCGAATTATATCCCCTTAATGTGTTCATACCTCCAAGGGAATATCTTGCAAACGACGGAAGGTTAGTTTGAGTAGCTGAACCAAGCCTGAGTCTTGCAGCTAATAACAACGGGTTATCAGCTGTCCATGTTCCGTTCATATCTATAACGCCTTCGACAAGCCTGTTAAGCGGAATATAAAATCTTGCCTGCGTCCAGTATTTTAAATAATCATACTCACCGCCAATAAATTCTACGGCCTGTTCTAAATTCGTATCCCATATAAAGCCTTTAGGGTATGATACGTAGGGATCGCGTTTATCCCATGTGAGAGAAAGCTCGACAGTCTGGTTAGTTCCGTCCCATGGTGTTAAATCGTCAATGTAGCCGGGGATCGCGTTATGAATGTGTGAATAGTCCATGTTCTCATGACGCAAAGTGAGGAACCAGCTCCAGTCTTCGTTAGAAAATTTCTTGCCCACGCCGGCAAAAACTGAAAAGCTCTTTTCGTCATACTCAAATTGTTTGCGGGCCTTGTAATAATAATAACGGTCTTCGTATTTTCTATAACGGACTCCGACCCGCCATGAGTAAGTACTTTTGTCCATGTAAGGACTTGCAAGAGTTGTCCAGTAATTTGCCTCTCTGCCTTCGTTGAAGCCTACCTCAAAATTTAATCCGCGGCCGAATAAATTTGTATCGCTGTAAGTTAAACCGCCGGAGATTCCGCTCTCTGTTCCGTATGCAAGGTTAAGACCGATTGAAGCCGTTCGCTTTTCCTTGACCGTCAAAATTAAATCTACGACTGAGTCGTTATCTTCAGGAACGTCAAAGGCAACGTTGACATCTTCAAAATATCCAAGCCCCTGCAATTTGCCTAAGTCGTGTCTGAAGTGAGTTATATTAAAAATATCTCCTTTATCAATTTTTATTTCCCGGCGGATTACATAAGTTTTTGTTTTTTGGTTGCCTTGAATAATAATATCGCCTACACGCGGCTCAAGAATAGTAACGTAAATATTTCCGCCCTGAATCTGAACATCGGCGACCCTCACCATTACATAGCCGTCTTGATGATAATGTTCTTGTATTCTGTCCAAGTCATTACGGAAGAAGACGCGGTTAAATACCGTCCCTTCAAGCGAAAAAACGTCGTGCATTAATTGCTCAGTTGTATATAGCGTGTTGCCTTGAAAGTTAATTGACTCTATAACCGGATTCTCCTGCACTGAAAACATAACAGACGCTCCGCCGCCTTCGGGCCTTACGTCAACATCAACAAACGAGAAGAAGCCCTGCTCATAAATCGCTTGAACATCAGCTTGAATAGCTTCACGGTCAAGACTTGCGCCGGGCTTGGCCTCTACAACGTTTAAAATATATTCGCTCGTTATATGCTCATTGCCAACGACTCCTACTGAAGTAATTCTTATAACAGGAGGCGTTGAAACTTGAGCTTGAGCTGGAAGTTCAACGGGCTGATCTTCGGACTGAACTTGAGCTTCAGCTTGAACTTGAGCATCAGCCTCAGCTCCAAAAGCCCGAACGAAACTGTCCGGAATAAAAATCAACGCGGCTATCATAAATAAGAAGAAAGTTAAAACTTTTAGCCGTCTATTTTGCGATACAATCACTTTAGAAATTCTCTCCTTCCCAAAATACTGCACTGTTCTATTTTTTATTTATTATTAATTATTACTGAATTATTTTTTTTCAATGCCTTCTGCCCTGTCTGAATGAGCGAAAAAACTTTGTCATAAGCTACAACTTTTTCAGGCTCTTGTTTTTTTACGGGTAAAGACTCCTGCTTTACGCTATTTATTTTCACGCTCTTCGGTCTATTTGTAGCAACGGGAGCGGGCTTGGCTTTTTTAATTTCCTTGCGGTCGTCTTTAATAATTTCTTCTTTGTCCTCACGTATCATGACAACTTGAATAGGCTCAGCAAGAACTAAATTTTTTTTATCAAGCTCATGCTCCATAGCTGGCGCGGGCAAGTCCCTTGCAACCGGAAAGACAGCCAGCAAAATTATCAAAGCCGATAAAACTGCAACCCTTGAAAAATTTATAAGTCGCAAAAAAAATTTTTTATGACCGGATTTTTCTTTTGGTCTTAAATTTGCCCAAACGTCCTGACGCAAATTTTCAAGATCGGCCTTGGCGCATTCAGCATCCATTAAAGCTGTTTCAATAGCGCCAGAGCTGTAAGATTTTTTTAATCGTTCAAGCCATTTAATTATTCCGGCGACTCGTTTATCTACTACTGCGTGCTTCAAAAATTATTACCTCCTGTTAAAAAAATTTTCTGCTAACCTGTTTCAAGCCCAAGACATGCGCGGATCTTTGCGATAGCTGTACGGCGGAGTCGATAGACGTGACTTATATCTAATTTTTTTTCGGCGGCGACTTCTTTGGGCTTTTTGCCTTCAAAGAATAAAGCTGAAACGATTTCCGCCTCGCGGCCTTCAAGCTTGGAAATACTTTCGGCAACATCAAGCCAATCTTCTCCGCTTGAGTCGTAATACTCGCAAGATTCTTCGGCGACTTGTAAAAGTTCATCGGGAAGAGGCACCGGGGCTTTTTTCTCTGAACGTTCGAGCATGTTGATAATCTGTCCGTGGATCTTATGCCAAGCATAAGTAGAAAATTTAAATTCTCTTTCAGGCTCAAACTTATCGACGGCGTTGATCAAAGCCAACATACCTTCTTGAATAATATCCTGTCTTAATTCGGAGTCGTTCACGTGAATTTTTCCGGCGATCCAAAAGACAAGAGGCCTGTAAGCTACGATAAGTTCTTCGCGGGCATCAAGATCGCCTTGAGAACATAAGCTCCATAAATTTTTTTCGTGTTCAGGATCGAGGCTCATAGGTATCACCCCACAAGGGCAGGCTTTGCCCGAAAGTTCCGGCTCTTACGTGCATATTGTCATTAGCAAACGAAAGACACGGGCGACCGTTGCGAAATTCTACGCCGGTCATTGAACAGTTGGATACGTCTATGTTCCAGATTTTGTGAGGGTTGAGTCCAAGAAAGACAGCATAGAGCGCTCGTATTATTCCGCCGTGAGAAACAACGACGATTTTTTTATATGCCCCGTCAAGAAAAAATTTCACGGCCTTTGCAAGCCGCGCATATAATTTTTCCCAAGACTCTGCGCCGGGCGGAGGATTAAAGAAAGGATCGGCCCTCCAGCGCGCGAAGATCTCGTGCTGATTTTTTTCGAGGCCGTTAATTGATTGGCCTTCCCAGGTTCCGAAGTTTACTTCTTCGAGTTCATTGAGAATAACAGGTGATAAATTATTTTTTTCGGCGATTGTTTGTGCAGTATATAAAGCGCGGTCTAAAGGGCTGGTGTAAACAACTTCCGGTGACCATAACGCGAGCCTTGCGGCCAAGGCCTGGGCTTGGAGCTTGCCCTCTTCGGTCAGTTGTACGTTTGTTCGACCCTGAAATCGGTATTCTTTGTTCCATTCAGTCTGACCATGCCTGGCTAAAATGATTCGGCGCGGTTCATTTTTATCCGTGTTGTTCATGATACCTTCCCTTCGTTTTTCTGAAATGTAAATAAAAAATTTTAACGATTATTTTCTAAGTAATTATAGCAGAGTGAAGAAATTTATTTTGTCTTGGCAAGAGCAAAAGTTATTTTATTATTGCAAATAAATTTGCTTCGCAGGAGCACAGCTCCCTCACCGGCAGCCAGCATACATGAGCGTTCGCAAACGTTATCGACTCCGGCGGCGCTCAAAACTTTTTGTGAGCTTGAAAAATTTCCGGGCAAAGCTTGAAGTTCATGCGCTTTGAAAGTCACGAAGGGAATATTATTTTTCCGGGAAAAATTTTTCAGTGCCGGCTCGTCAGCTTTTAAATCTATCGAAGCCAAAGCCTTCAAAGATAAAATCGAAACGCCGGAACTTTCAAGAAAATTTTTTGCGGCGGCTTCAAACTCTTCGGAGGGGACGCCTTTGTTACAGCCAGCGCCTAAAATTAAATTCCTTGGCCTCAGCCATAAAGTCACGGGCCAAGGGGCGGCTTGCAGTTCATGAGTGACAGCTACGCCGATAGAATTTTCACCGTGTTCAAGTATAGCGCCGGAAATTTTTTTAACGGCCTCGGGGTTTTCTATCGCGCAATTATTTTTTACGGCCCAAGAGTCGACAGCTAAAAAATTATTTATATCAGTTGCAGTTGTTATTACGGCTTGAGCGTCAAGAAAGGCGGCTAATTTTTTTGCAAGTTCGTTAGCTCCTCCGACATGCCCGGACAAAATAGGAATTACGAACTTCCCCGCTTCATCTATAACTATAACCGCAGGGTCTGTAAGTTTTGACTTAACATGCCCAGCTATTGCCCGGGTCGCTATGCCGCAAGCTCCTATAAAAATTATCGCGTCAGCCTCGTGAAAAATTTTCCCGGTGAATTCGCTCAAAGGCGAGTCGATAGGCTCAACGCCTTCAAAAATTTTTTGTTCTATAAATCTTGCGGGCAAAAAAATTTTTGCTGAACTGAAAAAATTTTTTTCAAGCCTCCCGGCCAAGGCCGCAGCGTTTTGAGTAAAAGCTAGAATGAAAATCATTAAGGACTCTCCTTTGTAAATTACCCCCCTCCGACCTCACTTCACAGCCTCCCCTTATTTCAACCACAACCCCCTCCGGTTCACTTCGTTCACCACCTCCCCAAGGGGAGGCTTTGTTAGCAAAACCCTAAAGCCCCCCTTGTAAGGGGGGAGGGCCGCTTGCGGCGGGGGGATTCCTTACTCCAACCCCCTCCGGCCCTTTGGGCCACCTCCCCAAGGGGAGGCTTGCTGTTAGCCTAGGGTCTAAACCCGTGAGAAAAATTTTTGTCATAGAGCTTGGATTTTGTTTTAATATCTTCGTCAAGAAAATCTCCGGCTAAAATTAAAGCAGTCTTGTTAATTCCTCCTTGCTTGGCAAGCTCCGGAAGTGTTGAAAGAGTCCCACGGATAATTTTTTCATCCGGCCATGACGCTCGATAAACAAGAGCCGCCGGAGTTGAAGGCAAAAAATTTTTTTTATTAATTAATTCTTCGCAAGCCTTCTCAATCATTCCGGACGATAAAAATAATGCAACAGAAAAATTTTTTTCGGGCGCTTCAGTCCGGCCGGACACACGGGAAATTATTAAACTCTGCGAAACCTCCGGCACCATGTACTCCGTTTCAAGAGCAGCCGCAGCCGCAAAGAGCGAACTGACTCCCGGGACAATCTCAAAAGGAATCCAGCGGGCTTTCAAAAATTCTATCTGCTCACGAATTGCGCCGTATAGTGACGGATCGCCCGAATGTAATCTCACAAGCGTTAAATTTTTTTCATGAGCTTCAAGGAATTTTTCAAAAATCTTTTCCAGAGTCATTCCTGCGCTGTCATAAACTTCGCAGTCAGGACGCGAATATTTTTTTACAAGCTCATAATTAACAAGAGAGCCGGCATAAATAATCATACCGGCCTCACTCAAAATCTTTGCGCCCTTCACCGTTATTAAATCCACAGCTCCCGGGCCTGCTCCTATAAAATAAATCATAGCTCTACGATTTTCAGGCCAAGAGAGTCCGCAAGCGCTTCACACTCTTGAAACCTGTACATTAAATTTTCTTTATTATGAGCGTCGCTTGAAAGAATTACGCTCCCGTTATGCGCGGCAATATATTCAAGAATTTTTTTTGAAGGGTAAGGAAATTTTTTATAGCCCCGTGAGATTGCCCCGGTGTTAATCTCGAAAGGGCGGCCGGTCTTCAAAAGGGAGTCCACGGCACCGAAGGCGGCGTTTAAATATCGCGGGTTTTCTTCGTCAAAATATTTATTGCCGTCGTTGAACTTCGATAATAAATCAAAATGCCCGATGATTTTCGCGCCGGTTTTATTTACGACATCGGCGACAGTTGAAAAATATTTTTCGGCGACAGCGTAAACATCTCCGCCGAATTCTTTAATTAAATTTTCAAAGTGTCCGACCGTGTGATCAATCGCGATATATTTCCCCTCATGCTCAACATAATGAACGGAGCCTATAACATAATCATAACCTTCGGGATAAAAATCTGAATAATAATCCTGTTCAGTGCCTAAAAAAATTTTTATTTGCCCGGAATATTTTTCTTTCAGGCGGTTGATTTCGGCCTTGTAATTTTTTGTAGCCTCCGGCGACATGTTCGCGCCCTCGTCAAAAGATACGTAAGCATGACCCGAAAAGCCTAACTTTTTCATTCCTTTTGACAGAGCTGCAAGCACAATATCTTCGGGAGTGTCTTTGCCGTCGCAGAAGCAAGTATGAACGTGAAAGTCTGATAATACCATTTAAACCATTTTCTCCTGTTTAACTTTTTTGTCGATTACGTGACGAGAGCCGAGTTCTTTCAAAATATCTTTGATTTCAATATTTTTTTCAGCCATTAAGACAAGCAGGTGATAAATTAAATCAGAGATTTCGTAAATCGTTTCTTGTTTGTCATTCTTGGCCGCGATAATTACTTCGGAGCTTTCTTCGCCGATTTTCTTTAAAATTTTGTCGAGTCCCTTTTCAAATAAATATGAAGTGTACGAGCCTTCGACCTTTTCGAGCTTGCGGCCCTTGATTAAATCCATTAGACCGCAGAGCGTAAATTTCTCGTGCTGTTCTTGTTCGCGGGGGAGCAGGTCATCAACAAAGCAAGAGTGATTTCCTAAGTGACACGCAGGGCCGTCGGGTTTGACGTAAATTAACAGCGTGTCTCTGTCGCAATCGGCTTTGATTTCTTTAATATGCTGATAGTTGCCGCTTGTTGCGCCTTTCAGCCATAGCTCGCCGCGTGAACGGCTCCAGAAGCAAGTTAATTTTTTTTCAAGGGAAATTTTCAGGCTTTCCTGATTCATGTAAGCCAGCATTAAAACTTCTCCCGAGTCGTCGTCAATAACGATAGCCGGGATTAAACCGTGTGAGTTAAATTTTAAGTCTTCAACGTTAAGCATTTTTAGCCTCCTTCTGAATGAATATTATAGTAAGCACAATTTATTTTCTATACAACCCCTCCGGTTCGCTTCGCTCACCACCTCACCTTTTTTAAAAGCAACCCCTCCGACCTCACTTCGTTCGGGCACCTCCCCTTTCAGGGGAGGCAAGAGTGTTAAAAAAATAGAAGATCTCGAAGGACTCTCTCATCCCCCCTGAAAGGGGGGATGTCAGCTTGCTGACAGGGGGGTTACTTTTCACAAGGGCCAGTCAACTTGTTGACAGGGGGGTTGCTTTCCAAGAGGGCCACGAAAAGTGGCGAGGGGGTTATAGTTTTTTAATTGTGCTTAGTATATAATCTTACCGGAATATTTTCGCTCCTCATTCTTTCTTTCAGGTCTTTTATCTTGACCTCCCCGAAGTGAAAAATCGAAGCCGCAAGCCCGGCATCAACCCCCGGAATTTTTTTGAACAAAGTTATAAAATCTTCTATGCTCCCCGCTCCGCCGGAGGCAATCACAGGAACTTTTACAACTTCGCAGACCCTTTCAAGCATTTCAAGATCAAAACCTTTTTTTACTCCGTCAGTGTCGATTGAATTTACGACCACTTCGCCAGCTCCATTGTCAACGCAATTTTTAATCCAGCTTATAGCTTCTATGCCGGTATCGTCACGGCCGCCGCGGGCAAAAATATTAAAGCGCCCGTTCACGCGTTTAACGTCTGCTGAAATTACAACGCACTGAGAACCGTAGAGCTTAGCAGCTTCGGGAATGAGCGAAGGATTTTTTATTGCGCCCGTGTTCACGCTGACCTTATCAGCTCCGCAGGCCAAGACCCTTTCAAAATCTTTTACGCTTGAAATGCCTCCGCCTACCGTCAACGGAATGAAAACATTACGGGCCGTTTCGCGCAGAATATCAGTGAAAATTTTTCGGCCGTCCGATGAAGCTGTAATGTCATAGAAGACAAGCTCATCTGCTCCACAATCGCTGTAGAATTTCGCAAGCTCTACGGGTGAATTAACGTCATTGAGATTTTCAAAGTTCACGCCCTTGACGACTCGCCCGTCCCGAACGTCAAGGCATGGAATAATTCTTTTCGTTATCATTTTGCCGCCTCTATTGCTTCGCTTAGATTTATTGCTCCGGTGTAATAAGCCTTGCCGATAATAGCGCCGTATAAATTTAATTTTGCAAGCGCCTTAACATCATCAAGCGAAGTGACTCCGCCGGAGGCCGTGATATTAATTTTTAATTTTTCAGTTAGAGTTTTATAAAGAGAAATATTTGTGCCGTTCATTGCTCCGTCCTTTGAAATATCAGTGCAGATTATCGTAGAGACTCCGGCGGCCTGCATTGCCTGACAAAATGAAAAAGCTTCAAGCTCAGAATTTTCCTGCCAGCCTTTTATAGCAACATGCCCGGACTTTATATCAACCCCGACCGCAATTTTATCGCCAAAATTTTTCACGGCCTCTTCGACAAAATTTTTTTGAGTTACAGCCGCTGTCCCTAAAATCACGCGGGCTACTCCGGAATTTATATAGCGCTCAATAATTTTTAAATCCCTAACGCCGCCTCCGACTTCGCAGTTTAAACCGCAAGCCGAAATAATTTTCAAGACGGTCTGAAAATTTACCGCTTCGCCTGTCTTAGCTCCTTCGAGGTCTACAACGTGAATCCATTTTGCCCCGGCCTCCTGAAATTTTCTTGCAACGTTTACAGGCTCAGAGTCGTATATGGTCATGTTGTTGTAATCGCCGCGCAATAATCTAACGGCTTGGCCTTTGAATAAATCTATCGCTGGAAAAATTATCATGCCCTAAACCTCACAGAAATTTTTTAAAATTTTCAGCCCGGCTTGGCCGCTCTTCTCCGGGTGAAACTGAACGCCGTAAATATTTTTATTCTGAACTGAAGCAGTAAGATCCGCGCCGTAATTTGTCGTTGAAGTTATGTATTTCTCGTCACAGAAAGCCGCGTACGAATGAACAAAGTAAACATATTCGCCGTTGGGAATAATATTTTCAAAACAATCTGAGCCTCCCTCGGGGGAGGGGGACCGCTTGCGGTGGTGGGGGTTGTTACTAAAAAAATCTTTTTTTTGAAAGACAACCCCCTCCGGCCTTTGGCCACCTCCCCAAGGGGAGGCTTGATTAGCACTATCATAAGCCCCCTGTGTAAAGGGGGATAGAGCCTTCGGCGTGCTTCGCAACAGCTTGCTGACAGGAGGGTTGCTTTCCAAGAGAGCCGTAAGCCTTAAATCATTCCAGCCAATCTGCGGGATTTTCAGCCCGGCCGGAATCACTTCGCCTATATAACGGACTTCACCGGGAATCAAATTCAAGCCTTCGTGTTCTCCGAACTCATAGCTTTTAGAAAATAATAACTGCATTCCAACGCATATTCCTAAAATTTTTTTGCCGGCCTTGGCCTCTTCGATAAGCGGCGCAGCGAGTCCGGACTCAAATAATTTTCTGGCCGCGTCACCAAACGCTCCAACCCCGGGCAGGATAATACGCTCGGATTTTTTTAAGTCTTCGGGGGTTGAAGTAATCGTGACTTCTTGGCCTATTGCACTCAACGAACTCGACAGGGAAAATAAATTTCCCACGCCGTAATTTACGATTGCTATCATGAAAAAATAATTTACCCTTCTGAAAAAATTTTTATGGTGAAGTGTATTATAATTCATGAAATTTTTTAACAGGGGGAATGATTTTTAAAGTGACTCGAAAACTTTTTTACGAAAATTTATACGCGACTGAATTTGACGCGGAAGTTTTAAGCCAGTCTGAACACGACGGAAAATTTTTTGCTGTTCTCGATAAGACTCTTTTCTTTCCGGGAGGAGGCGGCCAGCCTTGCGACACAGGGACGATAAATAATATTGAAGTCCTTGAAGTTTTTGAACAGGGCGATGAGATTGTTCACGTTCTTAAAGACGAGCTGAAAGAAAAAAATGCTCACGGTGTTTTGAATTGGGCGCGGCGTTTTGAATTTATGCAGCAGCACCTAGGCGAACATATTTTCGCAGGAATGTTATACAACCTCCACGGCCTTCATACCGCCCGAATGAGAATCGAAGGCGATAACGTTTCAATAGATATTGACTCGCCGGTCGAACTAAGCGTGATACTTGAGGCCGAAGCCGCCGCTAATGAAGCCGTCTGGAAAAATCTTCCCGTTGAAGTATTGTATCCTTCCATGGAAGAAATTAAAGAACGCGCAAGAAAATTGCCCGGCGAAAAATCCGTCCCCCCTATAAGAATTATTAATATTCCCGGAGTCGATTATGTTCCTTGCTGCGGAGTCCACGTCGCTAAAACCGGAGAAGTAGGCTTGATAAAAATTACTTCGTTTGAAAATCACAAAGGCGGCACTAGAATTTATTTAAAGTCCGGCGCGGCGGCTTACAGATGGTTAAGCTCACTTTACGGCGAAGTACGCAAGGCCGAGGCCGAACTCGTCTGCGGCTACGAAGGGATAAACGAGAAAATTTTAAATCTCAAAGCTCAAATAAAAGATTTAAAAGCTGAAGGCGAAAAAAATTTAGAACGCTTCTTAAAACCTGTTGCCGAAAATTTAATCAGAGAGTCTGGCGGAAAAATTATTAAGCACGTCATGACCGGCTCAACTCAAGAAGAAGTGAAGCATCTCTTCAAGCTCATAACAGACAGTGCGCCCGGCTTGGCCGTTCTCTTAGCGAGCAGGACTTCCGACGGAGCTTTCATAATGTTCGGGACTGACAAGGCCAATAAAAATATTGACGTTCGCCCGGCGTTCAAGGCCGCTATAAAAATTTTAGAGGGCAAGGGCGGCGGAAGTTCTTTCAGCGCTCAAGGCTGGGGGAAAAATCTTGAAGCCCTTGACGAAGCTTTGAACGAGGCCCAAAAAATTCTGGAATCATACAAATTTTTTAGTGTTATATAATTTCAACCATGAACGAAAATTTAAATCCCATAAAACGATTAGGCATTTATACAGCAGACAGACTAACAGCGGCTATGGGCGGATTGATTTTCCGCTCACAGCTTGAAGGCTCTACGGGGCTTAATGCTCACTTGGAAATTTTGAGCGAAGACAATCCCTCTTCAAATAAAATTGTAGGCTTAAAAATTTTTACATCAGACGAAGCCGTAAGCTCCGCCCGGGGCTATACGTGTTCGGGCGACGCGGGGACGGCTGCGTTTTGGTTTCAGCATTCGCTGCCGGTGGTCGTCATGGTGTACGAACAAAACAAGAAAAAAATTTTATGGGAAGTTGTTACGGCGGACAAGCTCGAAGCTGTCGGCAAAGGCTGGGAGATTCTTATTCCGTTTGAGAACGAGTACGGCACCGAAGAAGCTAAAGCTCAAATTTCTGAACTTACCTGTTCGAGTCCTTATCTTGCGAGGCTTGCGCTTGATAAAGCATGGATAGAATTAATAAACGAAGGCCGCGAAGTTTTTTTAGAGCTTGACGAATGGATCAACAGACCTTCGGCCGAGGGAATTTTAAGACTCTGCGTTGAAGGCCAAGGCGGAGGGATTTATCAATGGCCTTTCCAAACGAGTCCGGATATGCCGCACGTGTTCAGATTGCCTTCGTTATTTCCTTGGGCGGCGTTGAGCGTTGACGAAAATTTTTACCGTGCTCAAAATCTTCACGACCCCGAACAGAATTTACTCGTCCCCTACACCGTGGACGCAGGAGAAATCGCCCGCTTCAGATTCAAAATCTCACTCAATGAACTTGGCCGGGCTTTCTTGTTGACCGAGCCTTTTATATGCAGGGGAACTTTCCCGGACACTTCAGGCAAGATTACGGGCTTCGGAAATGAATACGAGGGCGGCTTGAAGTTCCAACTCTACAATAAAAAATAAATCTGCAAAGCCCTTTCGGACACCTTCCCTTTTCTTTTAATTTCACCCCCTCCGCCCTCACTTCGTTCAGGCACCTCCCCTTACACAGGGGAGGCAAGGGATGTAGCTGGAATAGCAGGACTCTTTAGCCGTCCCTGAAAGGGAAGGGGGACCGCTTGCGGTGGAAGGGTTATCTTCTAAACAAGAGGGCCAGCTTGTTGGCGAGGGGATTATTTTAAAAAGAAAGGGTTATCCTAAAAACCACCTCCCTAAAGGGAGGCTTTTTTAATATTGTGCCATTCGCATAATCGCGCTGACGAACTCCGGCATAGTTATTCCGATTGCTGCGGCGGCCTTGGGAACGAGACTTGTTGCTGTCATTCCCGGGGCCGTATTGACTTCAAGAATATAAGCCTTGCCTTCGGGCGACAGTCTGAAATCAGAACGGCTGTAGCCAGAGCAGCCAAGAATTTTATGAGCCTTAACTGCTGCTTGTGAGATTGCCTGCGCCGCTTCCACAGAAATTTCTGCCGGGACTATATAATCCGTTGCGCCTTTAGTGTATTTATTCGTATAGTCATAAAATCCCGTATGCGGTACTATCTCAATCAAAGGCAGAGCTTCGACCTGTCCTTCATGTTCCCAAACCGGCGCAGTAATCTCACGGCCGGGAATATATTTTTCAAGTAAGACCTCCCCTTCGTAACTTTTTTTCGCAAGGTCTACAGCCTGTAAAAGTTTTTCTAGCGTCGTATTTTTTATAATCGTAATGCCTACGGTGCTTCCGCCCCCGCTGGGCTTAACGACAATATCAGGGCCAAGCTCCTGAATTATCTTTTCATATTTTTTAGGCCAAACAAGGCCGGGCGGTGTTAAAAGATTTTCAAGTCTGAAAAGCTCAAGCGATTTAATTTTATTCATAGCCAAGGCACTGGCGGCCGGAGCAGAGCCTGTATAAGGGATCTTCATTTTTTCCAGAGTTGATTGAAGGATTCCTCCTTCGCCCCAATCTCCGTGCATAGCGATAAAAGCTCCTTCAAAATTTTTTACGCGTTCAATCTCGTGGATCGACTGCAAGTCCAAAATTTCAGCGTCAAATTCCCCTGACTCATTGAGCGCCTTACAGACAGCCTCGCCGCTCCTCAATGATACTTCCCGCTCGTTGCCATCTCCGCCGCATAACACAGCGACTCTTTTTCCAGTGAACATAAAAAATTTTTTCCCTTCTCTTGAAAAACCCCCACCACCGTAAACGGTTCCCCTCCCCCGAGGGAGGCTCTTATTCCTGCTACACAAAGCCTCCCCTTGGGGAGGTGGCCCAAAGGGCCGGAGGGGGTTGTTATTAAAAAAGGTGGCCTCAAGTAAACCGGAGGGGGGGGGTTAAGGTTATTGTGAACTACCCCCGCTTATTTTTTTTCTTTGCGGCCCTGCCATTCACAAAGCAGACCCGTAGCTACAAAAATTGAACTCCATGTTCCGGCGAATATTCCGACTAACATTGCATAGCTGAACGCCGCAAGCACCGGCCCGCCCCATACACAAAGCGCTATGACCGGGAACAAAGTCGTAAGGGTCGTGTTAATCGTTCGGCCTAAAGTTTGATTCAGTGACTCGTTCACGAGATTGACGATGCCCTGACGGGAAAGAGTGCCCCAATTCTCACGGACACGATCCAAAATTATAATCGTGTTGTTCAGCGAGTAGCCCACGATAGTTAAGATCGCCGCGATAAACGAAGAACTTATTTCCATTTGAGTTATGCTGAAAAATCCAAGCGCTATTAAAACGTCATGGACAAGAGGCACAACGCTGACGACCGCAAACCTGAACTGGAAGCGCAGCGTTATATAAATCAAAATCGCAATGAGCGCTATAGTGACTCCGATTATAGCCTGCCGGCGAAGTTCTCCGCCGACAACCGGCCCGACTTTCTCAAAGCCCGCGACTTTAACATCAGCAAAATTATTTTGCAAAGCCTTAACGACTTCTTCGCGGCTTTGTTCGGTGTCTTCGTTCGTTCGGATAATGATTCCCTTCTCGCCGAAGTTTTGAATCATTGCGCCCTTGGCAACTATAGCCGAAATTACTTCACGGACTTTAGCAACGTCCGGACGGTTCTCAAACTCAACCTGAATAACATTGCCGCCCGTAAAATCTATTCCGAGATTAAGGCCGCGTGTTAATAATAAAATTAAGCTCGCAAGCACAAGAACAAGGCTGATCGTAAGAGCTAGCTTTCTGTGCTTCATGAAATCAAAATTAAATCTGCTCATCTCTTCACAATCTCCTTTCCACGCTTGACAAATAATTGCAAAATCGCGCGCGTTACTACTATGTTAGCAAAGACACTGGCAACAAGTCCGACCGAAAGAGTAACTCCGAAGCCCCGGACAGAACCGGAACCAAAATAAAATAAAACTAATGCCGCGATTAACGTCGTTATGTTACTGTCAAGAATAGTTACAAGAGCCTTCCTGAAGCCGGCATCAAGAGCAGCAAGAGGAGTCTTCCCTGTCGCAGTTTCTTCTTTGATACGCTCATAAATTAAAACGTTGCCGTCAACCGCCATTCCTAAAGTCAAAATGATTCCGGCAATACCCGGAAGGGTCAGCGTAGCGTTGAAAGCTATAAGCCCGGCAAAAATTAATAAAATCGTCACGGCTAAGGCAAGATCAGCAGCGAGTCCTCTAAACTGATAGAACAGGAGCATAAATACTAAAACCATTCCCGCCCCGAAGAGTCCGGCCTGAATTCCTTGACGGATTGAGTCAGCGCCTAAGCTAGGACCTACGGATCTATTCTCGGCAATCTCTACGGCAACAGGCAACGCTCCAGCCTTGAGCATGATAGCGAGCCTGTTAGCTTCGTCATTTGTAAAGCGTCCAGTTATTTGAGCGCGGCCTCCGGCTATCCTGTCCTGAACAACAGGAGCAGAGATAACTACGTTATCAAGAACTATAGCAAGACGGCGGCCAACTAAACGCCCCGTAGCTTCTTCAAATAATCTTGCGCCTTCGGAGTTGAATTCAATCGAGACTCCCATACGGCCAAGACTGTCCGGAGCGATTTCAGCATTAGTTAAATCTTTTCCTGAAAGCAAGACCGGCCCCATAAGGAAATATGTTCCGGCGGTTTCTCCGGGAGCAACGATTGAGCCTTCGTGAGAAGCTTGACGCGCTATTAAATCCGCGCTGGCATTCCCTAACTTCGCGACTTCTTCTTTCCAACGCTCCTGAGCATTTATAAACTGAATATCGCTGTCATAATTTTTTCTTACGGGTTCGACGGGTAAATTTCGCTCGGTCGAGTCAAGAACTTCTCTGAAATCTAACTGAGCAGTCCGGCCAATAAGCTCCAAGGCCGCGGCGGGATCTTGAACTCCCGGAAGGTCTACGATTATTCGATCTGACCCGCTCTTTTGAATGATAGGCTCGGCTACGCCGTATTGATCGATTCTATTTCTCAAGACTGCTAAGAGTCTGTCAATGCTATCGTCACGCAAAGGATTTTCGGGAGTGTCCTTCGCTTGAAGTACTATGTGAGCGCCTCCCTTTAAATCAAGGCCGAGATTAAGCCCGTCCCTCTGGAAGTACGCAAAGCATAACGCCCCTAATATTACAACTAAGACTACTAAGAGGCGAAATCTATCAGAACGATTCATATTACGATTTTGCCCCCTGATTTTCTTTTTCAGTAAGTGAAGCTGTCGTTGCAGTTGAAGCCGCTGAAGGAGTCACTTTGGTTTGAACGGCGCTCTTTAAAATTTTTACTCTTACGCCCTCGGTGAGTTCGATTAAGAATGAATTATCGTCGCGAACTTCACGGACTGTTCCGAAGAAGCCGCCTATGGTGACGATCTGATCTCCCCGGTTTATTCCGGCGATCATATTATTATGCTGCTTATCTCTTTTTTTCTGGGGACGAATAATAAAGAAATAAAATATCAATACAAATATAGCAAGCGGGAAAAGCATTCCCATCAGTCCGCCCTGCTGGGCCGCTGCTGCTCCGTCTGCTCCGCCGCCAGTAGCGCCGCCACCGGTCGAAGGTGCAGACCCTCCGCAAGGCGTTACTGCTCTAGTTGAATCTGCCATAAAAAAATTCCTCCATTAAAAAAATAAAAAAATGAAAAATTCTAAGCCTCCCTTTTTTATTTAAAGAAGAAGGGGGCTTAGTCTAAAAAAAATTTACTTCCACATAGGGGAGTATTTTTTGAGGCCGGCATATTTTGCGGTCTCGCCGAGTTCTTCTTCGATTCTGATGAGCTGATTATATTTCGCTATTCTGTCTGTACGGGCAACGCTTCCGGTCTTAATCTGTCCGGCTCTTGTAGCTACAGCAAGATCAGCAATGAAAGAGTCCGCCGTCTCGCCCGAACGGTGAGAAACTACAGCCGCGTAACCTGAGTCGGCCGCCATCTGAATAACCTGAAGAGTCTCGCTTACTGTTCCAATCTGATTGAGCTTGACAAGTACAGCGTTAGCTACGCCCTCGGAAATTCCGCGCTCAAGGATCCTCGGGTTGGTGACGAAAAGGTCATCGCCAACGAGCTGAATCTTTTTGCCGAGCGCAGCAGTAAGAGCTGCCCAGCCTGTCCAGTCGTCTTCGGCGCAGCCGTCTTCGATAGAAATTACAGGATAATTCGCTACGAGATTTTCATAGAATTTTACAAGCTCCTCGGCCGTGTAGACTTTTCCGTCGCCCTTCTTGAACGTATATTTTCCGTCCGCGAAAAATTCTGAAGAGGCTACGTCAAGTGCGAAGCTTACATCAGTTCCCGGAGTATAGCCGGCCTTGTTGACGGCTTCCATTAAAAGATCAAGGGCTTCCTGATTGCTCTTCAAGTTAGGGGCAAAGCCGCCCTCATCGCCGACACCTGTTGAATAGTTGCGGCTCTTCACGCAGCCTTTGAGCGCGTGATAAACTTCAGCGCCCATTCTAAGAGCTTCGGTGAATGAGCTTGAATTATGCGGAACGATCATAAACTCCTGGAAGTCTACGTTATTATCAGCATGAGCGCCGCCGTTAATGACGTTCATCATAGGCGTAGGAAGAAGAGCGCCGCCGACTCCGCCAAGCCATACATAAAGCGGTACACCGTGGCTTTCAGCAGCTGCGCGGGCGTTGGCCATTGAAACGCCGAGTAAAGCGTTAGCGCCTAATTTCTGCTTGCCGTCTGTCCCGTCAAGAGCAATCATAGCTCTGTCAAGCGCGCCCTGATCGTCAGCGTCCATTCCGAGAATCTCCGGAGCTATTTTCTCGTTGACGTTCTCTACAGCGTGCTGAACGCCTTTGCCGCCGTAGCGGGCTTCTTTGTCACGAAGCTCAAGCGCCTCATGAACACCCGTTGAAGCTCCCGAAGGAACTGCAGCGCGGCCCATTGAGCCGTCTTCAAGATAAACATCGGCCTCAAGAGTCGGATTGCCTCTTGAGTCAAGAATTTCACGAGCATGAATACCTATTATTGATGCCATGGAAAAAAAATCCTCCTAAACTTAATTAGTTTTTCTGTTTATATCAGATTTTGTTTTTGATTTCAAGCTGAAAATTTTAAAAAGGTTTCTCATCGGGTTTGACCGGCCGTTCTTCAAGCTGCTCCCATGAAATTACTTTGGGCCTTTTCAAAATAGCTTCGTCAGCACAAAGCACACGGACTTTTAAAACGCGATTTATATAAGCAACTTCGATAATATTTCCCTCGCGAACTTCACTTGAAGCTTTGCACTCGCGCCCTTCAAGCCGGACTGCTCCAAGCTCAATCATTTCTTGAGCAACCGTACGGCGCTTGACAAGCCGGGCAAGTTTTAAAAATTTATCGAGCCTCATGAAATTAAAATCCCTCTTTTAACAAAAATTAAAATCCTAAAAAATTTTTTGCTCTTAATCAATTAATTTTTTGACAGTGCTAAAATTCCCGAGTATCGTATCATAAATCATTTTAAAAAAAATATTATTTATTTATAAGAGAGATAATTTTTATGTATTCATTTTTAGGCGGTATTTTGATTTTACTTTTTGGCTATTTTGTTTACGGCGTGATACTTGAGAAAGTCTTCAGGTCAGATGACCGAAAGACACCGTGCTTAATTCACCCGGACGGCGTTGACTATGTGCCCGTAAAACCATTACAGGCGTTTTTGATTCAGCTTCTTAACATTGCGGGGCTTGGCCCGATATTCGGAGCGCTTTCCGGAGCAATCTGGGGGCCGCAGGTCTATCTATGGATAGTTTTCGGAACGATCTTCGCCGGAGCAGTTCATGACTATTTGGCCGGTATGATCTCAATGAGGAATGACGGCGCAAGTATTTCAGAGATTACCGGAAAATATTTAGGCGGCTTTATGCTTCAGGTAATACGTTTGTTCTCTGTTATTTTGCTTATAATGGTCGGAGTCGTTTTCATGGTCGGCCCGGCTGGCCTGCTTGCCCTCATGGTCACACAGGGAACAAGCGGAGCAATAACAGCAAGCAGCGCCCCCGCAGTCGTATGGGAAATGAACGCGGCCGAATGGACTAAAGTTCTTACAGTTATAATTCTTATCTATTATTTTCTTGCTACCCTTCTTCCTTTTGATAAGATAATCGGAAAAATCTATCCGGTGTTCGGCTTCTGCTTGATCTTCATGGCAATCGGGATCGGCGGCGTTACGGTCTACAATCATTTAAACGGTACAAAGCCCATGATCGAACTTTGGGAGGGGTTCTATAACATGCACCCTAAAGCAGAATCGACTCCGATATGGCCTTTGATGTTTATAACCGTAGCCTGCGGAGCTATATCGGGCTTCCACGCTACACAGGCCCCAATGATTTCACGCTGCTTAACGTCCGAACGTCAAGGCCGATTTGTATTTTACGGAGCAATGGTCGCCGAGGGAATGATAGCGCTTATCTGGGCTGCGGCCGGAATAGCTTTCTATAATCCTGCCGGAGACGGCTTCTCAACTGCTGGCCTTTTGGCCATAGGCGGCGGAAACTCAACGAGCGTTTATCAAATTTCCGTAGGACTCCTTGGCCCTATAGGAAGTGTTCTGGCTTTACTTGGGGTTGTTGCATGTCCTATTACTTCCGGCGATACGGCCTTCAGGAGCGCAAGGCTTGTCATTGCGGATTGGTTCAAAATTGAACAAAAAGATTTTCTTCCTCGTTTAGCTATTGCTCTTCCGTTATTGTTGTTGGGCTATGGAATTTCTTTTCTTGATTACAACGTAGTATGGCGATATGTGGCATGGTCTAACCAAACGCTGGCTATGATTGCCTTATGGGCGGGCGCGGTTTATCTTTGCAGAAGCGTGGGCCAGAGTAAGGCGCTTATTGCGGCAATTCCGGCTACGTTCATGAGCGCAGTAAGCGTTACATATTTCTGTATTGCTGAAGAATGTTATTTAATGCTTGAAAAGAATCTTGCTTATGGAATTGGGGTAGGTGCAGCGCTTTTATTCTTTGCGATTTACCTTTCAAAAAATTTTTTTCGTTCGTCCTTAGTCCATTGATTTTTTTTTTACAACGACTAAAATTTTGAGTATCCTATCATAAATTCTTTTTTAAGATTTTAAAATTTAAGAAGGGAGATTTTTTTAATGTATTCGTTTTTAGGCGGCCTTGTACTTTTGGTTCTTGGCTACTGCATTTACGGCGCGATTGTTGACAAAATCTTCGGGCCTGATGACAGACAGACACCTTGTGTCGCACACCCTGACGGCGTTGACTACGTGCCGATCACTCCGGGCCGGGCATTTTTGATTCAGCTTCTTAACATTGCGGGGCTTGGCCCAATATTCGGAGCGCTTTCCGGAGCGATCTGGGGCCCGCAGGTTTATCTCTGGATAGTTTTCGGAACGATCTTTGCCGGAGCAGTTCATGATTACATGGTCGGAATGCTCTCAATGAGAAATGACGGCGCAAGCGTTTCAGAAATCACCGGAAAATATTTAGGCGGCTTTATGCTTCAGATAATGCGCCTGTTCTCAGTCGTGCTGCTTGTAATGGTCGGAGTCGTCTTCATGGTCGGCCCGGCTGGCTTGCTTGCAAGATTATTTGTTCAGGGTACAGGTGCTGTCGCAGGAGGCGCTCCTGTCGCTACGGAACTTTGGGGGCGTAACATAGCTGACTGGACAAAAATTCTGACTATCGTAATTCTTGTTTATTATTTCCTTGCGACACTTCTTCCCATTGATAAAGTAATCGGAAAAATTTATCCGCTGTTCGGATTTGCGCTTATCTTTATGGCAATCGGTATCGGCGGCATGACCGTTTACAATCATATTCAGTATCTCAACGGCGTTGAGGGAGCAAAGCCCATGATCGAACTTTGGGAGGGCCTTTACAACATGCACCCGGACGCAGCTAATCAACCTATCTGGCCGTTAATGTTTATAACCGTTGCCTGCGGAGCTATTTCGGGCTTCCATGCCACGCAGTCCCCGTTGATGGCTCGCTGCTTAACTTCAGAGCGTCAGGGCCGTTTTGTTTTCTACGGTGCAATGGTAGCTGAAGGAATTATCGCTCTTATTTGGGCTTCAGCAGGTATAGCATTCTATAACACAGGAATCGGCGGCGACTTAATGAAATTCACAACTGAAGCTCTTGCACAAATCAAAGGCGGCAACCCCAATTCAGTCTATGAAATTTCAATCGGACTTCTCGGCCCTGTAGGAAGTATTCTTGCTATTCTCGGCGTTGTGGCCTGCCCGATTACTTCAGGCGACACGGCTTTCAGAAGCGCACGACTTACAATAGCGGACTGGTTCAAGATTGATCAGAAAGGTTTTGCGCCTCGTCTTGCTCTTGCGTTCCCGTTATTGGCTGTAGGTTATTTCGTTTCATTGGCTGATTACTCTATCGTGTGGCGTTATTTCTCATGGTCAAATCAGACGCTGGCGATGATTGCTTTATGGGCGGGCGCGGTTTATCTTTGCAGGAACGTTGCTCCTAACAAGGGCTTTATCGCAGCAATCCCGGCTACATTCATGAGCGCGGTAAGCGTCACTTATTTCTGCATTGCCAAAGAGTGCTATGTAATGCTTGAAAGAAATCTTGCTTACGGTATCGGCATAGCCGTTGCGGTTTTGTTCTTTGCTATTTACTGGGTAAGAGTTTACGCTCCGGCCACGAAGAAAGCAGTAGAATAAAATGAAAAAAATCATTAACGTTGAAGGCATGGGCTGTCAAAATTGCGTGAAGCATGTTAAAGAAGCCCTTGAAGAACTCGACGGAGTAACAGCCGCTGAAGTAAGCCTCGAAAAAAATTGCGCGGTCGTTACTCTTTCAAAGGACGTTGCAGACACAGCGATAATCGCCGCAATCGAAGACGCTGGCTACGACGTAGCAGGAATTAAGAATTTATAAAATAAAAAAAGCCTCCCGGTTAAACGGGAGGTATTTTTTTACATCGGCGACTTCCTCCGCTGTTCCGGAAAAGCGTCCGGGGAGTCTTCGTTCCAGATTGTATAAAATCCATAGTCATCAATTTCATTTTGAGCGCCCAAGAAATCCAAGACCAACCGCCCGGCGTTTAACAATTTATTTTTTTGTTCGGTGCTTACTCCCTCAAAGTCTAACCT
>JAFSSV010000034.1 GCA_017450825.1 Synergistaceae bacterium | reverse complement strand
GATGACAAAATCACAATGCTAGGCCAACAGCGTCACATATTTTATTTGAACGAAAACAGCGAACGATATATTAACGCCTCAAAGCATATAGGCATGAAAAATTATGTAAGGCCCTTGAGTAATTTAATCGATGACATCGCTTACGAACAAGGCAAATAAATTTTTATTCTATAATCCCCGGCCTTTTTATGATATTTTATGATAAAATTTTCTAACTCATAAAAATTTTTTATTCAGGAGGTAATTTTTTAAATGAAGAAGATTATTTCTCTTGCTGTAGTGCTGGCAATGGTTTTAACTTGCACGGCGTTCGCTGACGGTCTCCCGGGCGGGAAAAAATTAATTTTCACGACCGGCGGCGCTCAAGGAACTTATTACGGCTTCGGCGGAGTCTTGGCCGGTAAAGTAGGCGAAAAAACAAGCACAACGATAACCGCAATTACTTCCGGCGGTTCAAAAGCCAATATCGAAGCTATGGAAGACGGCGACGCTCAATTAGGCTTTGTTCAGTCTGACGTGGGCGCGTATGCTTACAAAGGAACAAGACTCTTTGAGAACAAAGTCACGAATTTTTCAACCGTTGCTAATCTTTACATGGAACAGGTTCAGATAGTAACCCTTGACCCGGCTATCAAAACCGTAGCAGACCTGAAAGGCAAAAATGTTTCAGTCGGTGCAGCAGGCTCAGGCGTGTATTTCAACGCCGTTGATGTTCTCAAAGTCTACGGGCTTGACATTGACAAAGACATTAACCCTACTTATCAGTCATTCGGCGACAGCGTTGAAGCTCTGCAGGACGGAAAGATCGACGCGGCTTTCATAGTTGCCGGCGCTCCTACTACTGCTGTAACTTCTTTAGCTACTACTAAGAAAATTTATCTCGTTGGCTTTGATGATGAACATGTTTTGAAATTAATTTCAGAGTCTCCGTATTATTCTATGAATGTAATTCCTAAAGAAGTCTACGGAACTGATTATGATGTCGTAACAGTTGCAGTCGGCGCGGTGGTGATTGCACTTGACGAAGTTTCAGAAGTTGACGTGTATAACTTCCTTACGGGAGTATTCGATAATCTTGAAGAGATTACGGCGGCTCATGCCAAAGGCGCTGAATTGAAATTAGACTTTGCCGCGGGTTATACGGCCGTTCCTTATCATAAAGGCGCAGTGAAATATTTTGGCGAAAAAGGAATCAAAGTAGCCGGCAAATAATTTTTCTGTAAGAAATTTTTGACGAGGAGTGGACAGGGTAAAATCCCCGCGCTCCTCTTTTTTTATTTATTTTTATTTTATTCAAGAAGGAGGAAAATTTTTCATGAGCGATCCTGAAATTAAAAGCCCTGAGCTTTCCAGTATTGAAGCCGATGTCGACACTGTAATGAAAAAATATGACCGCGAGTCCAACGTTAGAATATGGGAAGGTCGGCCGGCGGTTTTAGTTCGTTGGCTGTCTGCATTTTTTTCGCTGTATTGTATTTACGTCACTCTTTTCAGTACGGCGATGCCTGAAATCAGATTAAATATCTTTCTTGGGCTTATATTAATCCTTGGCTATCTTCATTACCCGATAAGAAAGAGTACCGGGGAGGTTAAGCCCGGGATAAGCGATTCGATTTCAATTCCGATAACTTTTGATACGACTCCCCGGGTAAATTCGATACCGTTCTATGATATTTTGATTATGTTAATCGGAGTCGTTCCGTTTTTTTATTTTGCCTGGAACGCTGAAAGCATAATCAAGTTAGCTTTGCGCGTAACGAGTCCCCGTAACCCTGACCATATATTAATGATAACGCTTGCCTTGATAGGTATCTTGTCATTAATGGAACTTTGCCGGCGCTGTGTAGGCATTCCGATTTTATGTGTAGTTGGAGCTTTAATGGTCTATGCTTTTTCGACAGTGAGATTTGGGAAAGTTATTTACGATTTATTTTATTCGACTGGCGACGGCTTGAGGAGTACGCCGATTGAAGTCTGTGCAAAATATATAGTTGTCTTTATAATCTTCGGAGCATTTCTTGAGCGTACGGGGATTTCGACATTCTTTATTAATCTTGCGAACGCTATCGCCGGAGCTAGCGCGGGAGGGCCTGCAAAAGTTGCTGTAATTTCTTCGGCGCTTTGCGGAATGGTATCGGGCTCATCGGTAGGCAACACCGTCACGACCGGTTCTGTTACTATTCCAATGATGAAGCGTACAGGCTACAGGCCCGAATTCGCCGGAGCGGTCGAAGCTGCTGCATCAACGGGCGGACAGATAATGCCCCCGATAATGGGAGCGGCGGCTTTCTTAATGGCTGAATACATGGGCATTCCGTATTCAAGCGTAGCCTTGAAAGCGATATTGCCGGCTGTCTTATACTTTGCGGGAATTTATATCGCCGTCCACCTTGAAGCTAAAAAACTTGGCCTCAAGGGAATCCCCCGTGAGGAACTCCCGCGAATAATAAAGCTCCTTCCGAAAATTTATTTGCTCTTGCCTTTAATAATTTTAGTTGTCATGGTATCAATGAATATTTATACCATGCAGTTTTCGGCGGCTATAGCGATAGGGCTTGCGATACTTGTAGGCTTTCTTAACAGTGACGAAAGGCTAACGCCCCGAAAAATTCTTGAAGCACTTGAAGCCGGAGGCCGCGGCACTATCACCGTAGCTGTAGCGTGTGCAATGGCTGGACTTGTTGCGGGCTGTATAACTTCGACGGGGCTTGCTTCTGAATTAATCACAGTGGTAGTAAACGTATCGGGCGGACATTCTTTTATTGCATTAATTCTTACAATGATCTGCTGCATAATTTTAGGAATGGGAGTCCCGACGACTGCGAACTATTGCATAATGGCGGCGACCTGTGCGCCTATCTTGATGGCTCCGGCGATAGGAATTCCGAAAATCTGCGCGCATTTCTTTGTATTTTATTTTGGAATTGTAGCTGATATAACGCCTCCTGTAGCATTAGCGGCTTATGCAGGTTCGGCGATTGCTAAGGCTCCTCCAATGAAGACGGCTTTTAATGCTACGAGGCTGGCTATCGCGGCGTTTATAGTGCCGTATATATTCGCATTTACTCCGGCGATGTTATTTGAGAACGTAAGCCCTATAATAAATATTCCGAATGCCGGGCCGTTGCTTGTAAATTTTCTGATAGTGCTTGAGATAATCATGATATGTTTAACGGCTTTGCTTGGAATTTTCGGAGTCGCTGCGGCTTTGAACGGATATTTATACGGGACTATTCACCCGTTATTAAGAATTTTAATTTGTGCCGGCGGGCTTAGCATGTTAGTTCCGGGAGTGTCGACGGATTTAATAGGCTTTGCGCTTGTTGCTCTTGTTGTAGCCTTCCAGTACATGAACAGGAAGAAATAAAAAAAGCCTCCCCTGAAAGGGGAGGTGGCCGGTCGCGAAGCACGCCGAAGGCTACGAAGTGAGGTCGGAGGGGTTGATTTTCAAAAAAAGAATTTTTGTAGATAACCCCCTTGCCGCAAGCGGCCCTCCCCCCTTAAAAGGGGGGCTTAGGGGTATTACTAACAAAGCCTCCCCTTGGGGAGGTGGTGAACGAAGTGAACCGGAGGGTGTTGTTTTTTATAAAGGGAAGCGAAGTCAGAGGGGGTTAAGTTCTAAAAAAATTTCAGCTTCACAAAATTTTTAATACTTCCGAAAGGCTTTAAAGTTCTAAGCTCGCCTTTAATTCTTTCTTCTGCGCGTCCCATTGTGTAGCATGTTGAAGGCTCAAGGCCCAAAACATATTCGCCGCTTCTCATGCTGTTCCATTGGGAAAGCCTCGGCAAAGTATCAAGTGACCATGAAAGTTCGGCCGTGATTCCGAGTTCAGGATTTTTAACGCGTGCTACTGGATCTGAAAAAACTTCGTTGAAGTACACGCGTTCTTCTTCGCCGTCGATAGGCCCGGAAAATTTGCATTGCTTATCAAGATTTTCGGCGGCGTAAGCTGTACGGGGAGTCGTTTTAATTTTCTCTGGAAGTTCCAGCGTAGTCTTCTCACTAAGGAAAGGCCAGCCGAAGTTCACATGATAGAGCATTTCATATTCAACCGGAGCCGGAGTCAAATTAGTTATTTCGTCTTCGATTAAAATTTCGCTTTCCCACGCTGGAATTTTATAACGGCGTTTGAGCGATAAGCAGTGCTTCCACTGTTCGGACTCCCTGACTTCGCCGCCCGCGAAAATATTATCGCCTTCGACATAAGCAAAAAGATTTTTCGCGCTCTGTCCATGATAACGGCCGTGAAGCGGATGAAATTCTTTGTCGCCTTCGTTGTCAAAGCATTCCGGCCCTACAGAAAGAAGCCCGCATGTGTATAACATTCCGCCCGGGAAAGTATGATCGAAATTATCTTTAATCGGCAAAAATCTATTAGGATTATCATAGCCGTTCTTAGTCAAGTAATTAATATTCACGCCTTTGAATCTCAAGCGCCCCATATCGAGTCCCGAGTCTGGAAGAATATCGAAGTCGAGTCCTCCGGCCGTAGTGACTTGATAAACTGTACAGCCCTTGGCCGTTCCTTCGTCAATTACGACTCGCCTTATGCCGTATAACTGTTCGTCGTTGCCTGTGCAGCGGAATAAATTTTCGCGCTCAAGTTTCTTCATTTATATATATCCTTTCTAAAATAATTTTTTTGCGCCCCCTGTGAAGGGGGAGAGGGCCACGAAGTGGCGAGGAGGTTATTTCTAAAAAAAATTCTTATCTTGAAAGAAACCCCCTCCGGTTCACTTCGTTCACCACCTCCCCAAGGGGAGGCTTTGTGTAACAGTAATACTAGCCTCCCTCGGGGGAGGGGAACCGCTTGCGGTGGTGGGGGGTTGTTAAAAGAGGGCCAAGCTTGCTGGCGAGGGGGTTATAGTTTCCCTATATTAATTAATTATTTTTTCAGCGAACTTATCGAACGCCGCGAGTCCTTTCTCGTCGCGTTTAAAGACTCCGCTGTCGCGAAGGACTTGTGCAAAGACGTGCCCTACTTCTTCACGAAGGACGGCTTTAATTTTTTCGGGATTGTTTAAAGCTCCGTGCTTTGCTTTGATTGCCTCGTACCATTTTTCGTGGGCTTCAAGTTCGGACGGGAGGGAGCTTGAATTATTCAGCCAAGCCTCTGAAATTTTTTCCAGAGCAGATTTCAATCTTGCCGGCAACACAGCAAGCCCCATGACTTCGATAAGGCCTATGTTTTCTTTTTTAATATGATGGACTTCGGCGTGAGGGTGGAAGATTCCGAGCGGGTGTTCCTGGCTTGTTCTGTTGTTGCGCAAGACTAGATCAAGCTCAAAGAGTTCGCCTTTTCTTCTTGCTATAGGGGTGATAGTGTTATGAGCTTCGCCGTCCGAATGCGCCAATATATCGACGTCCTTGTCCGACCATTCGCGCCATGCCGCTAAAATTTTTTCGGCCAGAGCTGATAATTTTTCGGGACTCTTAGAAGAGAGTCTTATAGCGGACATTGGCCACTTGATTCGCCCGGCGGTAATGTCTGGATCTTTTGTCTTGTAAAATTTTTCTGTCGGGGCGCTGTCCATAGCGAAGACGTAGCGTCCTCCCTGATAATGATCGTGAGATAGTATTGAGCCTCCTACGATTGGGAGATCTGCATTCGAGCCTACGAAGTAATGAGGAAATCTCGTAATAAACGCGAAGAGATTATCAAAAGTTTCCCGTGAGATTAGCATAGGCACATGCTCTTGATCTAATACAATGCAATGCTCATTGTAATAGCTATAAGGCGAGTACTGAAAGTACCATTTCTTGCCGTTAAGTTCAACGGGAATGAGCCTGATATTTTGTCTTGCGGGGTGACCGTGGTGACCATAGAAGCCTTCGTTCTCTTTGCATAATAAACATTTAGGATAGCCGGAAGATTTTATAGCTCTTGCCTTGGCTATATCTCTTGGATCTTTTTCGGGCTTTGACATATTGATAGTAATATCAAGCTCGCCGAACTCTGTTGGAGTTTTCCAGCAGATATTCTTAGCTGTCCTTTCGGAGCGGATATAATTTGAAGACACTCCGAGCTTATAGAAATAATCTGTAGCTTTGACCGGAGAAATTTTTTCGAGTGCCTTGAACTTTTCTATAACGTCCGAAGGTCTTGGAGTGAACACGCCCATTAATTTTGTATCGAGAAGATCGCGTTCAGTTTCTGTATTTTCGATCAGATTATTTTCTGCGGCCCAGTCCAGAATTTTTGAAAGAATGCTGTCAGGGGACACGGCAAAATTTTTTTCGTTGACTTCTTCAAATTCAAACGAGTTCAGCCCTAAAATTCCAATCAAAGAATTTGCGGCCCAGATTTTGTCTTCGGGTGTTATGAGTTCATGATGGAGGGCGAACGCTATTAAATTATTCAATTCGTGATTGACCATGAATAACACGGCCTCCTTTTAAAAAATTTTTATGTGGGAATTTTAATTTGATATTCTAGCAAAAGAAATTTTTTTGAAAAACCCCCTTGCCGCTACGGCCCTCTTGGAGAACACCCCCACCACCGCAAGCTGTTTTTTGTCCGGCCCTCCCCCTAGGGAGGCTAGGATTCCTGCTACACAAAGCCTCCCCTTGGGGAGGTGGCTGAACGAAGTGAAGCCGGAGGGGGTTGCTTTAAAAAAGGGGAGGTGACCTGAAAGCCGGAGGGGGAGAAGAATTATAGAAGCCTGTTATAATTATCCTCACGAGGGAGCCCCAGGCGAGTACAGGGCTCGTCGACCAACGGGGAGCCGCCCTGTGGATTCGAGGTGAATGGCATTATGACTGACAAGAAAGTCAGACGGCGCACCAAAAAGAAGCAGCGGCGTGATTATCTTCCAAGGATCGATCATTTGGCCGCTGCTCTCTACTGGATCGTAAAGACTATTCTTCTTATTATTGAATGGTTTACCCGCTAAAATCGTGAGGGTTTGTTTACGAGCGTTAGGGGTCTGCTAACTCCCTCACTGCCGCCCCTATTTTATCACAAAGCCTTCTCAAAAAAAATTTCCAGTTCATTATTCTTTTTACCCTCTTGCCTCCCCTTGGGGAGGTGGCTGAACGAAGTGAAGCCGGAGGGGGTTGCAGTTAAAAAAGGAGAAGCGGCCTGAACAAAGTGAAGCGGATAAGAATACAAACTCCTGTTATAATTATCCTCACGAGGGAGTCCCGGGCGAGGAACAGGGCTCGTCGACCAACGGGGAGCCGCCCTGTAGATTTGAGGTGAACAAGTCATGCCTAAAAAGAAAGGCAAACGACTTAATAAAACCCGAAAAAAACAGAGGCGAAAACTCCTCGACCAGATGGGTAAATTCGTCTCTGTTTTGTATTGGCTTTTAAGGATTATCCTTTTGATTTTGGATAGAATTAATCGCTGACGCACGGATTATCTTTAACGTTAGGGGTCTGCTAACTCCCTCACCGCTGCCCCTATTTTATCACAAAGCCTTCTCAAAAAAAATTTCCAGTTCATTATTCTTTACACAAAAGCCTCCCCTTGGGGAGGTGGCCCAAAGGGCCGGAGGGGGTTGCTTTAAAAAAGGTGAGGTGCTTCTCAAAAAAAATTCCGTCATGATTATAAAAATTTCTTATTGACAAAAAGCCGAGTCGGTGTAGAATACGCCTTATGGTTCTGCGTGTATTACTTAGAGAAGAACTAACTAAACCAAGATACAAACCTAATACAAATTTTCCGAAAGGAGTGCTTTTGTTTTATGAAAAAATTAGCAGTTTTAACATTAGTTGTTTTAGCGCTCGCCTTTGCGGGCACAGCATTCGCAAGCGACGCCACCTCCCACGCCACACCTACACCTGATCAGCAGGCAGCGGCCGACAGCGCCTCCAAGCAGATTGCCGGGCAGGCCAGCCAGACTGCAAAGGTCACAGCTACAACTGTGGCGACAGTAAGATCTACTCTTTCAGGCAGCACCAGTTCAGCTGCACAGGCAGTCCTTGCTGCCTTCGATTCAGCTCCTGCTATTCAGGCTTCAGAAATCAGCGATGAAACTCCTGCTGCAACAGTAAGCGACTTGAGCGCGTCAGATCAGAGCGCAGTATCGGCTATGCAGAGCTCCACAGGCAAGCAGGTAATTATTGGTGCCGTTCTTCCGAAACTCCAGAACGTTACGAACGGAAAGAAGACGATCTCCTTTGTTCCTAACTATCCTCAGATCGCTATCTACGCCTTCAATTCTACAGATCAGTTCCCGTTCTATCCGAAGGGTATTTCCAACGGTCAGGCTCCCAGCAACAAATATCAGATCTTCGCTGTAAAGACTGACGGTACTGTTTATCCCACAGACTTCCCTGCGCATAACTTAACCCCGTACATGATTAAGCAGTACGGTTTAAGCGCCTCGAATTGCGAGACTTTCTTGGTAGTCAGCGTTGACGAGTCACAGCCTCTCAGCCTTGGCGTAGTAAGCGGCTCTGCAGTTACTGACTTCAACTTCGTTATGCCTGTAACAACAGCGACCAGCGCTTCTGCTACTCCTTCTTCAGGCGGCGTAGGCAGTTCAGGCGGCGGTTGTGCAGCCGGAATTTCCTCAGCGTCACTTGCCCTTGCGTTGCTTGGCTTCGTTGTTGCCAGACGCAGAGGCTAATAATTTAGTAATACACAAATTCGATAACAAGCAGTAATACACAAAACAAAACACGCAGAATAATTTTAGCGTCCTTCCTGTTCGAGTGTGAATGGGAAGGACGCTTTTTTTATGCTTTGACTCTAAGGCTTCGGGAAGATATAATAAAAGTCCCCCCGGCCGGCTACCGGGAGGACTTAATAAAAATATAATTTCTTAATTACGCGTCAAGATTGAAATATGACTCGGTGGTCGTAACAATCTTGGCGCTTTTCGCTTTAACCGGAGGATTGTCGAAAATCTCTCCGTTAGCGATAATGCCGTTGACCAATGCCTTGACAGTTGCGCTCTCGACTTCGGGGTCAGCGTAGCTGTAGGTAAAAGAAACTTCTTTCCCGTTACTGCCTTCGAACGCTAAGACAAGTTTGTTCGTTGTCGCCATGTTCCATACACCTCCTTTCAAAATCTTAACTCATAATGCCGCTCATAATTGCTATGCGCTGGCTTCCATGGAGTTCACGTCGACCTCCTGAACTTTGTAGAGTTCCTTAGACAGGCAAGGCTCTAAAAGTTCCACAACGTCCATCGCTTTGTCCGCGTCGTAGTTCGTAGTGCTAAGCTTTCCGAGGTTGACGCTCAGGGTTTTGACCTTCCCGTCGTAAGTTCCGTTGTTAAGAACTACGTTCACCGCGATGCTGTCTCGTGTTTTTGTAACGGCCATAATTTTTTCACTCCTTTCTATTTTGATTTTTGTGCCTCTTTCAAGTGCACGATGACATTATACGGCATCTTTTCAATTTGTCAATATTTTTTGAGTTGTTTTTGAAGGGGAATTTTTTCTTAACCAAAATTCATCTTCTTGAAAATTTTTTCCCGGATTTCCCAGCCAAGTTCCTCTGCTCCAAAATTCACAGTGAAGTCTAGCGCGCCGGGTGTGCCCATTCGTTCAATTCCTGCTGAACTCATAAAAGAATACTTTTCAAAATTTTGTATCAAAGATATAGCACTTGCAGCGAGTGCCTGTGCTGTAGGGTCGACTAAGATTTCCGCGTCGCCGAGTAATTTTTTCTGGACGCGTTTGCCCTTTTCGTCTATTGAAATGACGGGGATTCCGAGGCCGGCGCATAATTGATTCGCAGTGCCGCCGAAGCCTAATAAAATCTTCACGTCTTTGACCGAGTCGGCTATGCCGGAGAAGTTCAGCTCAATTTTGTTTTTATTATTTGAGAGAACGCCGCCGGATTTCTTCCAGCCGTAGGACTCGCAAGCCGCGAAGAAATCGTCAAATATCAGAGTAGGAGCCAGAGTCATTCTGAAATTTTTTTGCCGGCCTCCTGTCTGTTCGGCGATAAGATCTACAGCGTCAAGTAATAATTTAACGTCCTTACATGCCCGCGTTCTGCTCCCGGGCAAGAGCAATATATAATCCCCGCGGCTGTAAATCTCGGGAGCTATTTTACCATTGGTTATTGCGTTGCCATTGCCTAAAAGATCCATGATAGGATTTCCGGCGTAGATTGCATTATGTCCGAGTTGTTCGGCGCTTTTTTTGTCGCGGGTGATACAGATTTTTGAATAGCGGCGGATTATTGCGCGTTCGATTCGCCAATGTCCGCTCAAGTAAACCGTCTTGGCCGTAGCTATAAATATTGGACGCGCTCCGCTCCCCCATAAAGTATGAAGCAATAAATAAACATCGCCGACACATACAGGCGTTCTGATTTTTCCGGCTATCTTGCGCCAGTCTTTTAGCTGTGCTTTTACTTGGCTTATCAGTCCTGCGCGCATGTCGCCGAATAAATCTTTAAGGCTGTACTTCAACACCCCGCCCGAAGGAGTATCAGAAAGGGTCGAAGCGATCTCAAAGCCTTCTTTTTTATAAGCCTCCCCGCGTCCGACTAAAGGAAAGATAGAAATTTTTGACTCGGGCAAACGTTCGCGTAATTTTTTTGCAAGCACTACGCCTATAGCGTCTTCGCCGTAGCCGTTGGAGGCGACAATAATTTTGGGTCTTAGGCTTTCAGCAAGGAGCGCAAAAAATTTTTCATGATTATTCACTTCGGCCCTTACTTTAGGAACGGCTAAAGGAATATCAAAATTCCAAGAACTTTTTTCGGGACTTTCTGGAAAGTTGAATAAATCTTTTTCTGTGCAGGTAATGAAATCGGCGTTGAATTTTTTTGCAAGGGCCTGAAGGCTTTCAAGATTTTTTTGTGAGTAGCTGTGGTGATCGCGAAAACTTTTTGACGCTACGACAGTAACGCCGAGATCTCTAAGAGTCTTAATAAAACTTTCGGGGCTTCCTATTGCGGAGAAGGCGAAGGCTTTTTTATTTTTCGGATTGACGGGGGCATTAAAATTTATCCAGCCGTCATGTTTAATTTCAGACGTAAAAATTTTTTCGGGGGCAATATATTTTTTTACTTTCTGTTTTAATTTTTCAAGATCTTCAGGGGTGGCCTGTTCGGATTTTGTCAAGACCAAAATATCAGCGCGTGAAAGCGCGGAAATTTTTTCGCGCAGTGTCCCCGCCGGAATCAATTTGCCCGAACCCCACGGGCATAACGCATCAATCAAAACTATATCAACATCTCTGAACATAGCTCTATGCTGGAAAGCGTCATCGGCTATAACGAGTTCAACGCCCCGGGCTTTAAGGGCTTCGACTCCTTCCAGTCTGGACTTGGCAACGGCGACAGGGACATCAGGAAGTTCACGCGATAATAACAAAGGCTCGTCGCCGACTTCAAAGCGATTGCCTTCGCCGTTCCTGATAATTAAAACTTCGTTTGAGCGTCCGGAATAGCCGCGTGTGACTATGCCGACTTTTATTCCTTTTGAGATTGCGTAGTGAGCAAGCATACAGACAAAAGGAGTTTTATTTGTTCCGCCGTAAGTTAGATTTCCAACGCTTATTAAAGGCAAGGGAGGCTCTTGTGTCTTCGTTAGGCCGTGAGCGCGGAAAAAATCCATTATAGAAATCGTAAGGCCCGTTATCCATGACAGGGGCGTGAATATCATGTCGATTAAGAAATTATATTTCTTGCCTTTAACGTAGAGCATGTAGCTTTCAAGAATTTTCCCCATATTGCATTCTCCATAAGTCAGAATAAAGCCCGGGCGTTTTGATAAGTTCGTCATGAGTCCCGGCCTGAATAAATTTCCCGTCACGCAAGACTAAAATTCTATCGGCCTCGCGTATTGTTGAAAGTCTATGAGCGATTATCAAAGACGTTCGGCCTTTCATAGCGCGGTCAAGTGCAAGCTGGACTTGACGTTCTACGGCCGTATCAAGTGAGCTTGTTGCCTCGTCAAGGATCAAAATTCTAGGATCGCGTATTACGGCGCGGGCGATTGCTATGCGTTGGCGTTGACCGCCGGAAAGAGTCACGCCCCGTTCGCCGATTTCTGTTTCGTATTTATCGGGGAGGCTTTCAATGAATTCGCGTATCTCTGCTATTTCGGCGGCGGCGATAATTTTTTCAGGCTCAATATCTTTTAAACCGTAAGCGATATTAAAAGCTACGCTCCCTTTCATTAAGATACATTCCTGCGGAACTATGCCGATTTGACGGCGGAGGTCTTTGAGATTGAATTCTCTTATGTCGTGATTGTCGATTAAGATTCTTCCGGCCGCAGGCTCGTAAAATCTTGGAATTAAATCAGCAAGCGTTGACTTTCCCGAACCTGTAGGCCCGACTACGGCGACTTTTTCTCCGGCTTTGATTTCGAGATTAATATCTTTTAAAACTTCTTGGCCTTCTTCGTATTTAAAATAAACGTGGTCGAATTTTATATTGCCTGAAATTTTTTTTATCTCCGAGCTTGGGCGCGAGTCTGAATCTTCGACAGGAATTTTTAACATATCGGCGATACGTTCGGCCGAAGCCATTCCGGTTTGAAGGACTCCCATTTGATTCATAATGCTTCGTATAGGCTGCACCATGAAAGCTATATAGCCTGTAAAAGAAATCAATTCGCCCGGGGTCAATGTGCCGTTAATGACGCTCTGGCCTCCGAACCAAAAGACGACGGCAAGCGCAAGAATTAAAAAGACTTCAATAACTCCGGCCAAGATTCCCTGAACTGATACGGCCTGAAGGAGGGCTGAATAATTTTCCTGATTGGCCTTCGTGAATCTTTCAAGTTCTTCGTCTTCGGTTGCGAAGGAACGAACGACTCTGATAGCTGAAAAAGCTTCTTGAGCAGTTGCGGTTATGTCGGCTAAATGTTCCTGAACGTTATGTCCGGCCCGGCGCAATTTTTTTGCCGCGAATGACAGCAGGAAAGCTACGACCGGCAAGACCAAAATTATTAAGCATGTGAGCTTCCAGTTGATATACAAAATAAAAGCGAACATGCCCAAAAACGTTACGAGATTGAACATTAAGTCTATGAAAGTTCCTGTTACTATGTTCTGGAGGATTGCCGCGTCGCCTGTTATGCGGCTCATAAGTTCGCCTATGCGAGAGGCGTAAATTTTTTTCAGGCTCATTCGCTGCATATGGTCATAGAGATCAATGCGGATGTCCATAACTACGCTTTGCCCGGCCTCGTTCATGAAGTAGCGCTGAAAATATGTAGTGATAGCTTTCAACCCAAAAATAACTACGACTGAAACGCAGATAATATTCAACATTAAAATATTTTTAGAGATCAGAACGTCATCGACAATGCTTTTAAATAAATACGGCGGGAGGACGTTCAGCCCCGACGAAGCAAGCATAAAAACAATCGCAAGAAATAATTTCCCAAAATATTTTCTTGTGTAGTTGAATAAAAATCTTCCCGGCGAAATTTTTTTGTTTTCTTCCATTTAATATAAGCCTCCGTTAAATAAACTCATTCAATCAAGGGCAACCCCCTCCGCGGCCTTTTGACACCGCCCTTTTTATTTTTAATTCAACCCCTCCGGCCCTTTGGGCCACCCCAAGGGGAGGCTTTATGTAGCGAAAATCTTAGCCTCCCTCGGGGGAGGGCCGGACAAAAAAAACGCTTACGGCGGTGGATTATTTTTTCGATAAAGCTATATCGCAAAGCCTTGAGGCCGCGCCGCCCGGCCCTGAAAGATTTAATAAATCCTCGCGGGTTTTGGCAAGATAATCCGAGTTGCTTACGCATTTAAAAATTTCTTCGGCAATATCTTCTGTTGTTATATTGCCCCAGAGTTCGCGCAAAATTTCTCGTCCGAATGTTCTATTAGGAAGAGAAATGAATCCGTTCCAGCGTTTAACAATTTTCATAGCGGCGATCTTTCTGAACTTCAGACCAAGCAGCGGAAGATCAGCCAAGACTCCCAATGCCCCCGAAACCGGAACGAACTTCAAAAATTTTTCCGGAGCTGCAACGAGTCCCGGTAAGCCGCAGTGCATAAGCTCAAAATTATTTGTCCCTGGAGGCGTGAGTGCAAAGTCTGCGTTGTTCATAGCGACTCCCGCGCCGAAGCTCACTGGAGACAAGCCGGCCTTCTCCCATGTTTTAAATTCAGAGCGCGGCATAAAACTTGAGAACAGAGTCCTAGTTCTTACGCCGGGAATCTTTTCCTGTAATTTTTTCTGGACTTCCTGTAACCATTCAAGCACCGCCGTTCGGATAGCCGGACGACTCCCCGGCAAAAATAAAATTCTCGGAGCGCCTTCCCTCTTTGGCCAATCCCATCCTGAATTTTTTGAAGGGGTTATGTCAAAATTCAAAGCGTCCTTCACCAAGTCGCCTATAGCCGTAACGCTGGGAATGTTATTAATCTGTTCTTTATAAGCTACGAGCATGTTAGCGCCTTCGATTTTTTTTGCGGCCCTGTACGAGTAAATTGTGAAAGATACCCGTGCAGCCTTGGCCATTCGTTGCCCGAAGATCGGATCGCCTCCAAGCTGAATTATTCTGTCTGTAATTTCTCCCGGAAGAGCCTCCCATGTTTGAGCGGTGCTGAAAGGCCCTTCGAGTTTATCGACTCCGAAGTATGACGCGGCTTCCCTTTCATGCCCCGAAGAAAATTGACAGGGCAAAAGCCATAATGAAATTGAATGACCCCTTTTTCTAAGTTCATAAACAACGGGACGTACCCAGCCCCACATTTCGCCGGGGCCGTTTGTTAGAATAGTGACCCGCATGATTTTTTTAACATCTCCTATAAATTTTTTTAAAGTTTTAGAGTTCATGAAGTATTTTATAATAGAAGAGAAAAAATTTTTTGAGGAGATAATTTTTAAAATGGAATGCAGAATTAATTTGTTATGGGACAATGACGCGTCGGTCTGGGTAGCAACAAGCGAAGATCTGCCCGGGCTTACGCTTGAGTCAGGGTCTTTTGATGCTTTGATTGAAAGAGTTAAATTTGCCCTTCCTGAACTTTTGGCCTTGGACGATATAAAAGTAAATTACTGTGATTTAAATTTTATATCTGAACGAAGCGACAGGGTACTTGTGAATGGCTGAATATGAAAAACGAGTAAGAAAACTTTTGGCTAAGCACGGCTGTTTTTTTGTAAGACATGGTAAAGGAGATCACGATATTTGGTACAGTCCTGTTGTTAATCGTGAGATTGTTGTTGACGGTAAAATAAAATCAAGGTTTACAGCTAACGAAATAATGAAACAAGCTGGTCTTGCCTTTAGATTCAGATAAATTTTTTAATCATAATAAATTCACATTGACCGATTATATTTTTAGCAAGACATTCAAGGAGGAGTGATTACTATGAGAAAAAAATTTTTAGCAGGACTCGTTTTATTCTTTATGCTTTGCGGAGCTGCTAACGCGGCGGAATGGTCAAGCTATTTAAAAGTTGACTGGCAGGGAGTAGGAAATTATTTTTCAAGTTTTTTCTCAAGCGACAGCAAGGACGCTGAAAAAGAAATTCCTGAAGAGAATATTCTCCCGTCGCATTTAATTTCAGATTGGGACAAGCTCACCGGAAAATTAACCGAAGCCCTAAAACTTCGCGATAAAAATGACAGCCTGCCGAAAAAATCCTGGATCCCCTTCAAAGAAGATCAGACAGACAACGCAAAAAAAATTAATACTCTTCTTGACGCGGCCGCAAAAATTTTAATTAAAGGCGAGGCCGGCGACCTTAGGCGCGAAGCCTCCGAACTCCGTGAAAAACTTTCAGCTAAACGCATCGAACTTGACGACTTACGTAACAAAAGTATCAGCGCTCCCGAAAGTTCTTACATGTTCTGGACAATGACACGCGAAAAAGCTAACAAAAAAATTTCTCAACTTGAAGAAGAAATTAAATCCGATGAACAACGCCTCGCCGCTATAACTTCAGAGTTAAGCCAAGCGCTTTCTACTATAGGGCTTGAGCTTGACGACTCACAGACTGAAATTTTATTGAACTCCGTGACCGGTGACGACCTGTTACAGAATACAATAATTTTTTCAAACGTCCGCCGTATCGTTGAGAAACTCGAAGAGCTTGCCCAAAACGATACGAACAGTTTTGAAATCAACCGCCGCTATACGGGAATGTATTTAGTTCTTAATGATTTGTTGATTCATACTCAAGAGGAATTGATCAAGAAGATTGATAATGATTACAAGCCGAAATTAAAAATCATTATCACCGAAGCTCAGACTCTTAGAAAGGACGCGTTAGCTAAGAGCAAAGCTCCGGAATATTCGCCGGCACAGAAAAAATCTTTTCAGGCCAACGCCGAGTCTAATGAAATGACTATTCAAGTAGCTAATCTCTACGGAAAATTATTAGACTCGCAACGTGCCGCGACTCTTAAAAATATCAACAGCATGATTTTAAATCGCGACTTAGCTGAAAATACTTACAGAACTGTAAGAAGTTCGGGAGAATTGCGCGGGCTGATTCATTCCGGGCTTAAACTCTTTGACTCGGTCGAAGGACTCTCAATGCCGGAGCTGAAAATTTTTGAAAGCGGAGTCATGCGTTTAGAGTTTGAAGAAATCAACAGAAGGCTGAAAAAATAAATACCATAAAGCCTCCCACTTGAGGGAGGTTTTTTTATAGCCCCCTTGTAAAAAGATAACCCCTTCGCCACTGCGCGGCCCTCTTGTAGAACAACCCCCACCACCTTTTTTATAAATCCCCCCCTCGCCAGCAAGCTGGCCCTCTTGGAGGGCAACCCCCCTCGCCAGTAAGCTGACTGGCCCTTGTGAAAAGTAACCCCCCTGTCAGCAAGCTGACATCCCCCCTTTCAGGGGGGACGAGAGAGTCCTTCGAGATCTTCTATTTTTTTAACATTATTGCCGCCCCTGAAAGG